>NZ_JAEQCT010000054.1:0-78364 GCF_020738205.1 Microcoleus sp. PH2017_24_DOB_U_A | reverse complement strand
ATTCGCAACCCATTCCTGGTTGGTCTTTGTACAATGGCGATAATAAGTCTGTGTTGCAAAGCTCCTTGGTGAATCGGAACAGCATTACTACTTTATCTAACCCTGTAGTAGGGTCTAATTCGGGTTCAATCAATTATGCTCTAAAATTAGGTACAGGCGACAGCATCACGCACAATCCCTTTGTCGTACCGGATTGGGGAAATTTACGATTTGATGTTTTTGCTCCCACTCAAAGCGGAACACTAAATGTCAAGCTTGAAACGATAGATGGACAAAGTAAAAATGTAATCATCAATCTGGCACAAGATGCAAACTTTCAAATTGATGCAGCCAACAACAATAACACCGAGTCTATTAAGAACATCTATTCAGACATTGAAAATAAGATTGGGTTTGGCAGAAAAGGATTTGAAACCTTCCAACTTAAGTTAAACCTCACTGATTTAGAAATAGCAGATTTCCGAGGAAAGTCAGCGAAAATAACTTTTTCTTTAGACGGCGGTGACTCCGTTTACATAGATAATGTTTTCTTCAAGAGCGAGCATCTCAAATTTGGTAATCCCACTCAAGCTAGATGGAATCCTAGCAACAGTACATATAAAAACAACTTGCTGCTTGAAAAACCACAGTACGCGGTTTCTTACAATGCTGATACTAAAATTGCCAACTGGGTTGGTTGGAAAGTAGACAAAACATGGGTGACAAGACCAAAAACACAGCCGGGAGAGTTACCCAATGGGTTAATAAAAAGACCTGAGTTTATAGCCGATCCCGATTTATTCGCTAGTGGCTTGTCTACCTATGATGGAAATATCTTTACGGGCTTAGGAATGGATCGAGGTCATTTGTCTCCTGACAGAGATAGAAGAAGACATCCCAAAGACCAATTAGCAACGTACTTAACAACCAATTTGATTGCCCAGTCAATGGATAATAATCGTTTCTTTGGAGACAGCGATAATCCAGATGAGACTTCTGCTTGGTTCAATATTGAAGATAAAGTGGTAGATGAAAGAGCCAATCAGGGGCAAGAGCTCTACATTTTTGCTGGGGCTATCGGCAACAATCCAAATACTCAAAAGAAAACGAATGTTCCTGAGTTGCTTGATGACCTTTTCAATGGAGAGTTGATCAATCAGGGAAATACAAGCCCTAGCAATTTGTCAAACCGACAAATTCACATCCCTAGATGGACGTGGAAAACAATCATGGCTGTGGAACAACCAGGAGTTGATGTTACTTCGTCAAACATAGAAGCTTTCGCATATATGACGCCTAACATAGCAGAACCAAATTGGAATAATGTATCCTTAGATGGGATTGCTAATCCGCTTAACAATGATATGTTTTCTCCCTTTTTGGACAGCGTTCGCAGTAACATAAAGAAAACGGATTGGAGGAACCCAGATACTTGGCGAGTTACTCTTCCAGAACTCACAAAGATTCTTAACGAACGTAACAAAGTTCGTAACTATGACTTTAAGTTTGATTTCCTGTCAAATCTGCCAGAAGATATTCAGTAAGCTCTGAAGAATCAAGGGAGATATTCTCCTCCTTCTTAACATTTTACTTCTGGGCTAAACGGAACTTGGCATTACAGGAGGAAGTTCCGTTTAGCCCAGAAGTAATCATACTCTCATAACTTTTTAGGATATTATTATAATCTCATACTTCCCTGTTAGTATTGCTACAGGAAGAGCGATACAGATTGGAAGTGAAACCAGAAATAAAAACTCCGTCATGGCGAATAACGTCCCAGTAGTTACAAGGGTCTTCGCCAAAGCCCCCAAGCTTCGCACCTTGTAAATTGACTCTAGTAAAATTAACCGAGCTTATGTCGCATCTACTACTGTTAAATTCTCTCAAGTCACAGTCAAAAAACCTACTGTATTGCAAATGACTTGAGGTGATTCTAGCTTCTGTAAAGTTACAGTACCAAAATTGAGCCGAACCCAACTCGCACCTATGCAAATTGAGTCGGCTCAAATTGACATAGTTAAATTGAGCACCACTCAGGTTAATATTTTGCAGTTCAACTCCGCTCAAGTCAGCATACTCTAAAATGATGTTTCTAAAATCTCGATCGCCCGCAGCATAGCGTCTGAGTAATTCTTCTACAGTAATCCTTTCTTTTTCCATAACTCAACTCCTGTATCTATTTACACCTTCGATAATAGCGCACTCGCCGCTACATTTTGTTGGTTTCGGTCAAGGGGCTGTTGTTAATAGTGAAATTGTCCAGCGTTTAGGTACGTTTTTACCTGATGCTGGTGGTACGAGTCGGGCAAATCGCGACTTTCAGATGACGACTATTGACCCTTACGATTACGATGATAATTCTTTTGAAGGAACTTACCTTAATATTCAAGACCCAGAAATTAAGGTTTGGAATAATGTCACTTATGCTGACAATTATTACCAAACAAAGGGTATTGGGAATACGATTAACGGTCGGGAACTTGCTGGAACGAACTGGAAATCTGATTGGAATGTTTCTTTAGGAAACCGGGCTGGTTTTACGCCGGATGATGGGGAAGGTGCTTCTCATCGGGCTGCTTTGGCTTGGCGGGAACTGCTAATCTCACGGGTAGCAAACTGCCATCGGAAAACGGTGACACAATTTACCGCCGCTTGGGCGATTTGGAGCAAAACAATATCACCGATGTTACTAAGACTTGGTATACTCCTGACCATACTAATGCTAGTTTTACTCAGGGAGATACTAAAGCTCCTTGGGAAGGTATTGGTACGGGTTGGTTTGACTCTGTTTTAGGTGGAGGTTCTCAATTACGGCCTTATTTTGATGGTGGGAAGAAGACTAAAAATGAGTTGGGTGACTTTGAGGATTATTTGAAGAATAATCGGGTTTCGGTGTTAGAAGATAAATTCGCAACCCATTCCTGGTTGGTCTTTGTACAATGGCGATAATAAGTCTGTGTTGCAAAGCTCCTTGGTGAATCGGAACAGCATTACTACTTTATCTAGCCCTGTAGTAGGGGCTAATTCGGGTCAACCCAATTATGCTTTGAAGCTAAACTCAGGTGAGAGCATTACGCACAATCGCTTTGTTGTTCCTGACTGGGGAAATTTACGATTTGATATTCATGTACCTGAGCCAGCTCGCCTTGATGATAAGGATGACTATATTCAAGTGTATTTGGAGACAGACGACCAATCTTTTATACTAAGGGATAAGGAGATTGATCCTAGCACTCTCGTGGAAGATCCATCCTTAATTCCTGTTGATGAAATAAGAGCAATTCCCGCTGCTGTAGATTTACGAGAAGTTCATCCTCAAGCAGTTGCTCAACCACTGATACAAT
The DNA here is from genome assembly GCF_020738205.1 of Microcoleus sp. PH2017_24_DOB_U_A. NCBI lineage: Bacteria > Bacillati > Cyanobacteriota > Cyanophyceae > Oscillatoriales > Microcoleaceae > Microcoleus > Microcoleus sp. PH2017_24_DOB_U_A. Next base: position 75,041 of record NZ_JAEQCT010000054.1, on the reverse strand, counting down.
CACAGCTTAATCGCATTGGCTATGGTTCTAAGGGATTTGAAACATTTCAAGTAAATGTGCCTGATGAAATGCGAGGGAAAACAGCTAGACTAAGATTTAAGCTACATGGAGATACAGAAGTGTATATTGATAATGTATTCTTCCAAAGCGAACACCTGAAGTTTGGCAATCCGTCTCTGAATCAACAAGAAGCAAGGACTGAGCAAGCAAGCCAACCCAATAACTACTTAATTGAAAAACCTCAGTATGCAGTTTCTTACAATGATAGTCTCAAGACTCCTAATTGGGTGAGCTATAAATTAGATCCTTCATGGTTAGGAGGAGTAAGTATGCCACGTCCTAATTTTGCTCCCGATTTGAGCCTACCTTTTGCTGATGCTACAATCAGTGAAGACTACAGTAAAACTGGTCAAAATGGTACTATTGCTATCCGAGGACATTTAGTGCCAAATCAAGATCGAGAAAGAGGAATAGAGAGCTATCATACAATCCCAAACCCTAATACAGGAGCACAGGATAATTACTCTATTTCTAAAGATAATTACCTAACATACTTGACAACAAATGTAGTACCACAACCTCAGTATGATACAGCATGGCAGAAGCTCGAAGGTGACATAAACACCTTTGTTAGAAAGAGTAATAACCCTAACAATGAGGTTTACGTTATTACTGGCAGGTATGGCTCAATCGATCGGATTCAATCACTATTACCCTCAGAATTACCCTCAAAATTACCCTCACAAATTAAGGATCGAACTTCTCAATTTAATATTGATGTTCCTGAATGGCTGTGGAAAGTTGTTTTAATTCCAGAAGCACCCGGTCAAAGTCCTACAGATATTACAACTAAGGCCATCTCCTTTGGCGTACTTTTGCCAAATACTAACCAACAGCCATCAAAACTAGACTGGCGCAAGCACATTTTCTCAGTCAATGATATTGAGGACTTGACTGGCTATAACTTTTTCTCGAACATTGCCACCGAAGTTCAAGAAAAAATTGAGGATAATACTACTTTACCTCTATTATTTTAAGTAATAAGTTTAGGGAGACAGAATTATCCATATGAATGTAGCAGAATTAATCGAGCGTTATAATGCTGGCGAACGTAACTTTGCTGGGGTAACTCAATATGGTATTTGTAGTGAATTAACCACAACTAACTTAAGCAACATCATTTTAAGTGGAGCTGATCTCAACTCATTCAGCAGAACTAACTTGCGTGGAGCTCAGTTAGTAGGAATCTCTTTAGTTCGTGGTGGACTGGCAGAGGCTGACTTGTCAGGTGCAGACCTGACAGGAGCCAACCTTACTGAGGCTTGGCTAAATGGAGCTAACCTCAGAGGTGCTAAATTGATTGGAGCTAACTTAACAGGTGCTAAATTGATTGGAGCCGACTTAACAGGTGCTGATTTAAGTGAAAGTATTCTTTGTCAAGTAGGTCTTACCAAAATCAAGCTGGATGAAGAATGTCATCGTCAGGTGATTTTGACTAACGCTTTGCTCTGGCAAACCTATCTGCCTGATGGTACGTTTGTTAGCAATCCAAGGTATCACGAATAAATATGTATCAGGACTTACGCATGGGCAACCAAAAACCTAGTTTCTGTGTCAATTTTTATCGAAAAAGAGATAATTTTTGTCAGAAATAGGTTTTTGCGTAAGTCTTATATATGACAATGACCGAAGTAATTGGAGACCTGTGTTTAGTATCTCATGTCGTATACAGGATCGGCAATAAACGTTCCATCAGGCATGAGCGTATTCCAGAGTAACGCACCTGTGCAATGGATATTAAGAGTGTCAATGGGATGACCCGCAGGTCTAATTCGCGTCAAATTTAATTGGCACAGAGAACTATATTCAAAATTAGCATTAAGAGTATCAGCCCCTTCCAAGTTAGCTTGAATTAAGTTAGCATATTCCAGCCTAGCCCCTGTCAAATTAGTACATTCTAAACAAGCCCGCCTCAATGTAGCTCCGTTGAGATTGGCCCATGTTAGGTCTGCTAGTGTGAAATCAGCGTCAGGCATATAAGCTCCTATTAATTTAGCTTCTGTTAAGTTAACGTCTCTAAGCCTAGCTCCCGGCCAGTATATTCCACTTAAGATAATATTACTTAGGTCAGCACCGTCTAAGACATCAGGATTGTCTGTATTAGCCTTCATCCTCAATCCGGCAAAATTGCGCTCTCCAGCTTGATAGCGTTCTAGTAGTTCATCTGGTGTAATCAGCATAATATTTCTATTTTAGTTATTGCTTTCGGAAAATTGGTCCAAGAATTTAGGTATTGATATCGTAGAAATTACGGCCTTGCAATACTTTATACTATATCCTCCTGAACAAGTAGTAGTGATTGAATCGTAAAAAAAATGATTGAGTACAAAGGATGTAACTACTGCCGATATTTTCGACCAGAGGGAACCTGTCCAGCCTTTGAGCCTGGCTTAATTCCCATAGAAATTGTTTCCGGTCAGATCAAACATACTAAGCCTTTAGCAAATCAGAGAAACACAATTGTTTATGTGCCTACAAAAAAATCCATAATCTACAGGTATAGAACAGGAAATCATCAATTATAACTGAAAAAATACCCAAAGATCTGTGATTTGGTACACTCCTGACCACACTAATGCTAGTTTTACTCAGGGAGATATTAAAGCTCCTTGGGAAGGAATTGGTACGGGTTGGTTCCATTCTGTTTTAGGTGGAGGTTCTCAATTACGACCTTATTTTGATGGTGGGAAGAAGACTAAAACTGAGTTGGGTAACTTTGAGAACTGTAGCGGCTCAACTAGATTCGCAACCCATTCCTGGTTGGTCTTTGTACAATGGCGATAATAAGTCTGTGTTGCAAAGCTCCTTGGTGAATCGGAACAATATTACTACTTTATCTAGCCCTGTAGTAGGGGCTAATTTGGGTCAACCCAATTATGCTTTGGAGCTCAAATCAGGTGAAAGCATTACGCACAATTTCTTTGCCGTTCCTGATTGGGGTTCCCTTCGACTCGATCTACACGCACCTGGGGTTCCTAATAGGTCTAATGCCAACCCTAAAGGTACGCTTGATGTTACTATTCGACCATTAGATCCCTCAATTCCAGAGTTTTCTCAAACAATAACTCTCCAAAAAGCCCAAAATGGCACAGATGCTGTCGGTGTTCCTTCTACTTACCTAGAAGATAAATATAAAGTAGATTACGGCAGAACTGGCTTTGAATCTTTCTACATTGATGTACCAGAAAGACTGCGCGGTCAAGTGGCAACTGTTGAATTCAAAGGCAAAGCATCTATTCCTGTCTACCTAGATAATGTTTTCTTCCAAAGTGATTCGCTCAAGTTTGGTAATCCCAATCGTGCTAGAAGTTATCTGGATAACACCGATCCGAATAACACCTATCAAACTAACTACTTGATAGAGAAGCCTCAATATACTCTTTCCTACAATGGTCAAACAAATACTCCTAACTGGGTGGGCTGGGTACTTGACAAAGGTTGGGCAAATGGCAGTGCAGGGAGAGCAGCAGAAAAGTTTGCTGAAGATCCAGAATTGCCTGCACCAAATTTCTATAGGGTGCAGGATAATGATTACGATTTTAAATCTCAGATTAGCTACACTAAGGATGAATATGGTCGATTTTTGTGGAACAAGAAAGCTTTCTTTTGGGCAGATCGGGGGCATTTAACTCCTTCTGCGGATCGCCAAAGGAGTAAGAAGGATAACATAGCCACGTTTTTGACAACAAATATTATTCCTCAAGATAGCAAGCAAAACTCAGGAATTTGGGCAACTCAGGAAAAAGGACTTCGGGATCTTGCAAAGAACCGCGATTTTAAATTCTTCATCTTTGCAGGAGGTTCAGGTGAGGGTGGCGGAACAGTAACCGATGGGCCTTTACCTACGGAGGTGAAAGGGCCTACTCCAATTAAAATAGGAGATTCTAGTCCCAACCAATTTACCAATTTTACGGCGGGAACAGACAGCAATAATCAAGCAAAGATTAAAGTGCCGGATGCACTTTGGAAGGTGGTTTTAGGCTTTTCACCTGAAAACAAATCTGAGGTTCCAGATATCCACTTTGCTTGGTGGATACCTAACAATTCCTACAGCATTAAACAAACGCTCGACTACACAAAACCTACTCAATATTTAGATGGTCTGATCGGCCCAACATTTGAAAATCGAGCGTGGAATGATGGAGCGTTTACAATGAGTATCAAAGCATTGGAAGCAAGGCTTAACAAAGATTTACCCCTAGACAGTCAGTACGATTTTCTTTCTAATATCCACGATCCTGCTGTTAAAGACAATCTCAGATCGGTTCAGAGACTTCTTCCACAATAGCTCACATTCTAGCTGAAATAAACTTCTCATCAGAGAAGTCTATAGTAATCCTAAATGAGTCGTAATTTTTTTACCCCACCCCAACCCTCCCCTTGCGAAGGGGAGAGAGTAAGAAATTCACAAATGATTTAGGATTGCTATATTTACTTTAGCTATTACTACGCACGCTGCCATCGGGCATCAGTGTTTCCTCAAAACGGCAATCTCGAAACTTAGCCCAAAAAAGATTATTATCTTTCACCCCGAAGTCGGCTCCACGGAAGTCGGCTCGGGTCAAATTGGCTTTTTCAAAATAAACACCGTTAAAAAACCTGGCTCCCTTAAAGGTTGCCTCCGTCAAATTATCGCGAACAAAGTGGAGATTGCTGATTCTTGCCTTATTCAAATTGGCTCTACTGAAATTGGTATAGAAAAAACTACTCTCGACTAACCCAGCTCTCGTCAAGTCAGCTCCACTCAAATTGGCAAACTCAAAAACCGATTGGAAGATACGGGTTTCCCGCAAAATAGCATTACTCAAATCTGCTCCTTCAAAATGACTCTCACCCAAATCGACCCTAGTCAAGTCAGCCCCGCGCAAAATCACTCCCTCCATGTAGAGACCAATATCTTGGATGCTACTGTTACGCAAAATAATGCCACTTAAATCCAAGCCTTTAAATTGTCCGAGATCCCAATGCTCGCCGGGAGCAATATCATCCCTCTCCACCATAAAACCGCTAAAATTTCTTTCCCCAGCCGCATATCGACTTCGGAGTTCTCGAAATCGAATCTTTTGCATCTCGAAAATAGCGCTATCAATTTGTGCGCCCTGAAAGTTAGCACCTTCGATAACCGCATCCACCAAGAATGCGTTGCTGAAATTAGCTCCTGTACAATTAGTTTCAAGAAAATATACATTACTCAAATCAGCTCCCCACAAATTAGCATGACTGAGATTGGCACCGCTGAAGTCAACTTCTAGTAAATCAGTATCATTTAAATCAGCGTGTTCCAGATTAGCGTTGCTGAGGTTGACGTAAATGAGGCTGGCAGCGCTCAAGTTCGCCCTCTCTAGGTTGGCTCCACTAAGATTAGCCTCCCTCAGATTCGCACCACTCAAGTTGGCATTAATCAACTGAGTTCCATTCAAGTTAGCACCACTCAAGTTAGCATCGCTCAAGTTAGCACCACTCAAGTTAGCATCGCTGAGGTTAGCATTTATCAAATTGGTATTGGTGAGATTGATATCAATAAGCATTGTTCTGTTCAAATCGACACTACTCAAGTCAACCTCAGCAAAGTCTCTCTCGCCATTGGCATACCGTCCGACCAATTCTTCAGCATTCATAATTTATCTATTCAATTAGTTTAACTTCTGAATTATTATAGTACGATAATCCTGGTTTTTGCTACTGCAATATAATCAGCAATTAGTCACAAATGCGGGGCAGAAATAAAAGTTTGCTATTGAAGCGAGCAGGTAATAATTAAAAGATGCAGAATTCAATCAGGCACTAGCTGAGATTAATCTCAAAGATGCTTTATCAACTGTTGAAACCCAGAGCAGCGCTAAATTGGCGGTTGCTATTAACATTCCTGTGGGTAATCCCAATATCCCATCAGACCGACCGGAGTCGATCGCCCCTACCAACAGGCACTGCGAGAGATAGATACTAATCCACAAACAGCAACTGTGGATGGGATTGCCTTGCCCCAGGGAGCTCGCCCGCAAGGTATTGTCATTGACCCCAAGGATAATTACGCTTACATTGCCGACCAAAATCGCCCCAACATCTACGTCCTCGACATCAACCCGAATTCAGCAACTTATCATACCGTCGTTCAAACAATTAACGTCACATCACCCCTGGGATTGAGTCAGCTAGCCATCAGCAGCGACGGGCGGCGGCTGTTCGCCACAGGTTCCGACAGTAACGAACAAACACCTAACCGTAACCTTTACGCTGTCAACATTGATCCTCGCGACAAACCGAGCGCTCAGGGCTCTAACGAGCGGAAGTGGCACCAGCAGATTGGAGTAATCCCCACCGCATCGGAGACAGAGGGCATAGCTGCTACTTCCGACCCGAAGAAAATGGTGTTCACCAACGGATTTGCTAGTGTCCGCACCATAAGTAATGGGGAGGAGATAAAGCTTCAGGATGACGGCAAGGGCTTCGGAGTGCCGCTCCTTTGTCGCTGGGCGTGGCCACTGACTATTTTGATGTCAACGAGGCAGTGGCTGTAACAGTAACGCAAGACGGGAAATATGCGTTTGTTGCCGGTCGCAACTCTAGGGCAAATGTAAATACGCGCGAGGGTGGAAATATAGGCATTATCGCAAACCCGCTGGAACCCAATCCTCGACTGGTGGCCGCAACTCGACCGATTCCTGGCAGCTTAACTAACAACGTAGCGCTTTCGAGCGACGGCAAATATTTGATTGGTTCCTATCCCACCCTAGGTTTGGGAGGAAGAGAATCCGGGTAATTACAAGCTTGACGCCCGCGACAGGGGTGTGGATACTTGGGGTTTCCAGGCAAGCAATCAGCGAAATGCGACAACTGCCGACCTCGCCCGCGTGCCTATTGACGATATCAACCCTCTTGTCAGTATTGCGGCCGACTACGAAATTACAGGGGGAAATTGGATTAATAACTTTGCCTTTAGCGTACCAGAAGGTACGAATCGCGCTCCAATTGGTATCGGCGGAAATCCTAAAGGTTTGGCAATAGCGAATGCTAAAAACTGGTTGGAATTAAAAGGACCGATCGGGGATAGCAAGAATGATAGCAATCCTTTAACTCCTACTTTTCAGTGGGATTTGAAGGGTGAGAATGAACCCTGCGGTCTTCCTGGTTTTAAGCCTGATACTGATGTCGATAAGGTCAATCTTTATGTAAGCGTTTTTCCGCAAGGGAAGGGCTTGTTGCCGGGCGATCGGTGGGATGGGTTAAATTCGACTGCCGACAAAGATTACAATCCGAATCGGGTTCTGACTGCTCAATGGGAAAACGGTACGTGGACTTGGGATGGGAAAACTAAGGCTGGTTCTTCAGAGGAGTTTACTCTTTCTAGCGATCGAATGTTGACGGCGGGTCAGGAATATCATTGGGCTGTGGAAGCTACGACGAATAAAGGGGCAAAAAAAGTTGTTACCAATAAGTTTAAGACTTTACTGCCGACTCCCATTTCTGGTGGCAATACTTTCAGCAGCGTTACGGTGTTAACGCGAGGTTTGGAGCCTGAAGGTAATTTGATAGATCGCCAATTCCAGGAGATGGCTTCTCACATGACTAAAGAAAATGGTTTGGTCATGCGTTATGACCGGGCTACAAACAAATGGGGGTGGGTGAATTTTGATGGCTCCACAACCTTCTCTCCTCCAAGTCATAAATTGGGTGCACCACTGACACTAATACCTGGATGGGAACAGTCGCCAGAAGCAACTGCATTTAACTCTGGCTTTACTGAGGCAGCCGCAGATGCCTTTTTTGCTTCACTGGTAGCTTTAAATCAAAATTTGGCAAACACCCTTTTCAATTCACCTATGCACTTTATTGGGTTTGGTCAGGGTGCAGCGATCAACAATGAAATTGTCCAGCGTTTGGGGAGTTATTTTCCCTTCGCTGGTGGTACTAACCTTGTAAACCGCGACCTCCAGATGACAACGATCGATCCTCATGATTTCGAGCAAAATTACTTAGTAGGCTCCTTAAAAAGCTTCCGCGATCCAGAAGTGAGAATCTGGGAAAATGTTACCTATGCCGATAACTATTATCAAGATGTCCCCGCTCTGGATGCACAGGAAACCAATACCCGTGCTGGTCGGCGAATTGCGGAGGCGGATTGGAACGTACACCTTGGTGGTTCTAATGGAACAGGCTCTCTAAATGGCTCGAGCCGGATTGGATTTACTGAACATAGCACGGATGGAAAGCCTCACACGCACGCTCTAACTTGGTATGGAGGAACAACTAACCTTAGCGGAAGTCAACTCCCCTCAAAGAATGGAGAGAGGATTTACCGCCGGCTTGGAGATCTGGAATTAGATAGTTCAGGCAATCCAACCAAACCTACGTGGTACACACCAGATCATACGAATGCTAATTTTACTCACGGTGAACAACGAGCTCCTTGGGAAGGTATCGGTACTGGCTGGTTTTACTCGGTACTGGGCGGTGGCTCTCAATTACGCCCCTATGATGCTAACGTAAGTAACCGTGTGCCCGTAACTGAGGACAACACCTACACAGACGAAACTATAGGTAACAAGATGCGAGGTGACTATGCAGTTCCCACCCTTTTCAATGGTAATTTTGACGCCAGCAAACGTTTTACATATCAGAGCGTTCCAGGCTGGTCTTTTTACAACTCTTTAAGTGTATCCGACAATCCTAATGTGTCGCAAAGACATCTGCATGAACGGGATGAGATTGATACCTTTTTAACTGAAGAGCAAAGAAAATTAAACTACGGTTTAGCCGGACAAAACAATACCTTGAAGATGGGAGGTACTGATGGACCTAAAGAAATAATTCATAATCTCTTTCTTGTCCCCGATCAAAACAGCTTACACGATAGTTTGAAGTTCGACCTGCACGTACCCCAAGACCAACTCGGTGCGGGAAGAAAAATTACGGTTTCTATGCAAGCAAACGTAGCTGGTTACGAACAGTTTACGTCAATAGGAACTATCGATTTAGAGCGAGGAGTATATGAAAAAAATAGCTCTCCGGAGGAGCTCGACAGCAATATTCGCAAGATCGGTTATGGTACTGAAGGCTTGGAAACTTTCTACCTAAATGTCCCGCAAGAACTGCGCGGTAAGGTAGCTTTACTCAAGTTTGAAATCAATGACGGCACTGTTTACCTTGACGATATTTCTTTTGGCAAGAAGTGGGAATCTTCTATGACTCTCGCTGAGGCTGAAGAATATACAAAAAATAGCTACAGCAGACGCGTGCTCTATCATGGAACTAACCCAGTTCGTGCTGCTAGTATTGCGAATGGTGGTGTAAATCCTGCTAGGCTCGCAAGCGGTTTCCTCGGAGAAGGTTTGTATGTGACAAATCAGGAGGAGAGGGCTAAGGATTTTAGCATTGATGAGAATGGCAATCTAAGGAAAGGTCCGATATTAAAAACCGTGCTGAACATAAAAAACCCCAGAGTCTATCCGGGTTTAGAGGAATTTTTCGAGGAGGCAAAAATTTACGGTAATACAATTGGTAAACAAGGATCAGAGGCGATAGATAAATATACAGAGTATCTCAGATCTCAGGGGTATGATGCGATCGTGACTACCCCAGAATTCATGCAATATTATTTAGTTTTCGACCGCAAACAAGTAGTTGTTGTTAAGGAGTAATCAAATGGCTGAATATAAACGATGCCTTGACTGCCGTCACTTGTTAGATGGCATTGTAGACGAGATTCCAACTTGTCGCGCCTTCCCTAAAGGAATACCACTAATTTTTGTCGTCGGAGGTGGAGAACATATAAAACCTTTACCCGACCAAGGCAATACAATTGTTTATGAGCCAATAGAACACACAAAACCTTTACCCGACCAAGACAATACAATTGTTTATGAACCAGCCGAAAAACCTTTTTGGCAGACGGAGTGACAACCGAGTCAAAAGCCCCATCGGTAGCGGATTTGGTAGATCCTGCTTACTTTAACAGAGGATACTCATTGTTTGGACCGGGACTTTATTTATCAAATGATATAAGGGTAGCCGAAATCTACAGCACCGATGATGCCGTATTAGATATAACGTTAAATGTAAAAACTCCCCAAATATATTCACATGATTTTGCCTACAAGTCCAGCTTATAAAACTACCGTTTAACTAATGGTTTACAGTTGTCAGACCAAGAGTTAATTAATCAATATGCAGAATATTTAAAATCTCAAGGTTACGATGCTATTCAAATAGGAAATCCTCTAGTTCCTTGGAGAAAAAGCATCCTAGTTTTTGACCCAAAACAGGTAGTAGTTGTTCGTCCTTAATACTCCAATGAATAAAAATCAAATGAGCGAATATAGAGGGTGTCGTGGTTGTCGGCATTATTTAGGCGACCTAAATTGCAGTGCCTTTCCTGAAGGAATACCTCTGATAATAGTATCAGGGGAAATTCAACATACTAAAGTTCTACCCAAGCAGAAGAATACAATTGTTTATGAGGCAATTAAAAAAAGTACAACAGACAAAATGGAAGAGTAAAACTAAAATTTGCTGGGCAGAGCCAGACGCTAAAAACGTAAAATAATGATACGAGCTGTAAAAGTTTAGATTAATTTATAGATCGTATTGTTGTTAAGGAGTAATCAAATGGCTGAATATGGAGGATGCCGTGCCTGCCGTCACTGGTTTCATGACGTGTATATAAACGAGATGCCAACTTGTCGCGCCTTTCCTGAAGGAATACCACTAATTATTTTCGTCGGAGAAGAACACACAAAACCTTTACCCGATCAGGACAATACAATTGTTTATGAACCAGCCGAAAAACCTTTTTGGCTGACGGAGTGACAACAAGAGTCAAAAGCCCCACCGGTGGAGGATTTTGACTCTTGTTATTGGCGAGGAAAATATAGAGGAAAACAGGAGGATGAAGGTTGGTATCTTTTGACCAGTGTCGGCACTTTAAGACAATCAATGTAAAACTTGAAACGATCGACGGTCAAAGTAAAGATGTAATCGTCAATCTTGCAGAAGATGCAAATTTTTTGATCGACGCAAGTAACTACAATCAAATTCAGGATATTAAGGACATCTACTCGGATATCGAAAATAAGATTGGCTTTGGCAGAAAAGGATTTGAAACCTTCCAACTTAAGTTAAACCTCACTGATTCAGAAATCGCAGAGTTTCGAGGGAAGCCAGCGAAAATAACCTTTTCTTTAAACGGCGGTGATTCCGTTTACATAGATAATGTTTTCTTCAAGAGCGACCATCTCAAATTTGGTAATCCCACTGAAGCTAGATGGAATCCTAGCAATAGTACATACCAAAACAACTTGCTGCTTGAAAAACCACAGTACGCAGTGTCTTACAATGCTGATACCAAACTTGCCAACTGGGTAGGTTGGAAAGTAGACAAAACATGGGCGACAAGACCAGATACACAACCAGGAGAATTACCCAATGGGTTAATACAAAGACCTGAATTTATAACCGATCCCGATTTATTAGCTAGTGGCTTGTTTACCTATGATGGAAATATCTTTACGGGGTTAGGAATGGATCGAGGTCATTTGTCTCCTGACAGAGATAGAGTGAGACATCCCAAAGACCAGTTAGCAACCTACCTAACCACTAATTTGATTGCCCAATCAATGGATAACAATCGATTTTTTGTTCCAGGAAGCAACTCTCCAGCAGATGCTTCAGCTTGGTTTAATATAGAAGATAAAGTGATAGCCCCCCGAGTTGCTCAGGGGCAAGAGCTTTACATTTTCGCTGGAGCTATTGGTAACGATCCAAATCTTCAAAAGAAAACCAATGTTCCCGAGCTGCTTAATCGGATTGTAGATGGAGCGTATATCAATCAGGGAAATACAAGCCCTAGCAATTTGTCAAACCGACAAATTCACATTCCTCGATGGACGTGGAAAACAATCATGGCTGTGGAACAACCAGGAGCCGAAGTTACTTCGTCAAACATAGAAACTTTCGCATATATGACGCCTAACGTAGCAGAACCAGATTGGAATTTATCCTTAGATGGGGTTGCAAATCCGCTTAATAATGATGTGTTTTCTCCGTTTTTGAACAGCGCTCGCAGTAACATAACTAATGCAACGGCTTGGAGAAATCCTGATACTTGGAGAGTTACTCTCCCAGAACTCACAAATATTCTTAACGAACGTAACAAAGTTCGCAACTATGCGTTTGATTTTGATTTCTTTTCAAATCTGCCATAAAATGTTCAAAATGCCTTGAAGGAGCGAGGTAGATAATCTCCTCCTTCTTGACATTTTGCTTCTTTTAGTGGCAGAAAATCATCCTCTAACAACTTTTGATAACCTTGTTATAATTTCATACTTCTCTGTTAGTGTTGTGAGAATAGAGATAGGGATTGAAGGTAAAACCCGGTATGAAAACTCCGTCTTGCCGAATAATGTCCCGAAACTCGCAAGGATCTTCTCCAGTTCCACCCAGCTTAGCACCTTGAAAGTTAATTCGGGTGAAACGAGCACAAGTTAGGTTACACGTCGCGCTAGTATTGGCCCCTCTCAGATCGCAGTCAAAAAACCGAGTGCTTTCTAAATCAGAATCATAAATTTTGGCATCCGTAAAGTTACAATACCAAAACTGAGCCGATCGCAACTTACATCTATGCAAATTGACTCGGCTCAAATTAACGTAGTTAAATTGAGCGCCAGTCAAGTCGATATTTTGCAGTTCAACCCCGCTCAAGTCAGCGTACTCCAAAATGATGTTTCTAAAATCTCGATCGCCAGCCACATATCGTCTGAGTAATTCTTCTACAGCAATACTTTCTTTGTCCATAACTCGACTCCTGCATCTATTTACACAATCAACAATAGCATCGTCACTTTACAATTCGGGTTTTGCTGAGGCAGCCGCAGATGTTTTATTTGCCTCAATGGTACAACTCGATTTGGAGAAGGGCGGTTCTATCGGAAAGGAGGGTAAACTTTATGATAGTACGGGCAAGTTAATCCGCAATCAAGGATCTGTTTTCAACTCGCCGCTACATTTTGTTGGTTTCCGCAATAACACAGGTAGCTTAGACCCAGACATTTCGCCTGCATGGTCTGCAATAGAATCAGGATTAGTTGACCAGCTAATTTTTGATTACAACAAAAAACTTGATATTACTGCTGGTGTTTTTGATACTAAAGAACAGAATTGGTCGGTTCAGCCAAAAACTAGAGCACCTGAAGCACTTACGGAAGCACAAAATCAGGGAAATACAAATCCCACAAATTTAGAAGCTAACGGAATTCGGATTCCTGGATGGACATGGAAAACAATCTTGGTTTCCAACAAATCAAATCTTGGGGTACAAGATATTCTTGGCAGTTACACGTACATTACGCCCAACATACCAGAACCTTACACGAACTGGATCGGGCAACCAGCAGTCCCGAATCCACTTAATCAACTGTTAGGTGAAAGCCGCGATCCCATAACAAGTGCTGAACAATGGCGAAGACCAAATACATGGAAGATTTCTATTAATCAGCTTGAAAGTCTTCTGAATACTCAGGGTTCTGACAAGGTTTTTAACTTTTTGTCAAATCTTCCTGAAGATGTTCGGAATCGAATTAAACAACAAAGCGATTTCCAGTTTCCACCTCCCTAAGTCCAACTCGCTTGGGATTTACGCAGAACTATTTTGAAAAATGTTCAAAAAATGACTGTTCCCTCAATGCTCTGCGTAAGTCCTATTTTATTCAACCGATATATTCACATGGCAACTTCTTCAAAATCTATCATTCCTAATCTTTTGCGGGCGTTCTATCCAACGTTCACTAGAATTGATTGGTCCGGGGATAAATTCTCCACTTACCCAAGTGGTGTTACAGAAATACATATCTTCTTCGACACCAAAAAAATTTTGAATACCCTCAAGATTACTTCCTGTAAAATCAGGAGCATACATATCAAGCAATCCCAAATATGCACCTCTAAGATCGCAGTAAATTATTTGAGAATCGCGCCATTCGCAGTTACTTAAATTGGTATTCCTCATGTCACTAAAAACAATACGTTTAATGCCACCAAAATTACAATCAGTCAATTTAGCTCCGACCAAATTTACGTGGCTGAAGCGAGTTTGCCACAAAAAATTAACGCCAGATAAACTAACATTACTGAGATCGACTTCATGCAAAATTATATCCTGAAACTCTCTTTCACCTTCATCATAAAGTCTGAGAAATTCCTGAACATCTGTCAGTCTGTGAGGATCGGTTTGTACCTGACCATTAGGCATAATAGTTTGACAAAAAATAGTATCTTTTGTCGTTTTAATATCAGTAATATTAGCTCATGTTAGATTAGCCCCAATGAGAGCAGTACCGCTTAAATCAGCACCATTCAAATCCGCATTAGTTAGGTCAGCATTAGTTAGGTCAGCATTAGTTAAGTTAGCGTTTCTGAGATTAGGTCCTCTCAAGTTCGCATTGAGCATGAAAGCCGATACTAAAGAAACTTTTTCCATATTGGCATCACTCATATTGGCATTGATTAGGCGAGTCCGCCCCATCTCAAAGTCTACCCATCTCAAATCGGCCTGGCTGAGATTGATATCAATGAAACAAGGCCACTGAAGACGAGCGGATTTTAAATCAATCCCTGTAAAGTTTCGCTCTCCGGCTCTATACCGTTGAATCATATCAGCTCCAGCGATGCGTCCCTTGGCAATTTCTTGAAGACTCATAATTATTGTCTAAATTAGTTTAGATCTTGTATTATATAGCAATTTTAAATTATTTCCCAAATGACACGCGAGAAAGATGATTGTACTACAAGGATTATACTCTCGATAAATTTGCCACTGATTTAGGACTGCTATATCTATTTGCCTTATCAATAATAGCAACTTTACTGGTGTATTTCATGGCAGTTGTTAATAGCAAAATTATCCATATCGGGGGACTTTGTTTCCTAAGAGAGGCGGGATTTTTAACACAAATCCCGATCGGCAAATGATATCAAATCCGGTGGCATCGGAATTAATATTACCCAAAGTCAGGACACGGCGCAGTGCCGTTTCCCTACAATTAATCGGGCGATAGTTACATCTGGTACGATCGCGATAGATTATTTTGCGGTAGGGAAATGGCTTTTGGAGTGTCCTCCGTTCCTTAACAGTCAACAGTCATCCGTCAACCGCCAACAATCAAATGACTAAAACTGAGGTTTTGCGACCACCCCGTCGCAGAGACGCCGATCGCGATCGCTCACATTAGGATTAGTTCTAAGATAATCCCCCACCCAATCGCAGCCCCTCACCAGCAAATCATCAAGATCCAAATTCCACAAAATTACCCGATTATCCTTGCTAGCAGAAGCCAGAATTTTCCCATCCGGGCTAAAACTCAAGCCCATCACACTATCCTTGTGACCCGTCAAAGTTTTCAGCAACGTCCCGCTGCGGCTCCACAACTTCACCTTATGATCGTAACTGCCCGAAGCAACCAACAAACCATCCGGGCTAAAACCCACGCTAGTCACACTGTCGCTAGAACCCTTCAGCAGCGTCGCTACCAAAGTTCCGTCCACCTTCCACAGCTTCACCGAATTGTCGTAACCAGCCGAAGCCAGCATTTTGCTATCAGGGCTAAAAGCAACCCCCAACACAAAACTATTGTGAGCCCCTTCAAAAGTCCTCAGCAAACCACCGTCCCGATTCCACACTTTGACAGTGCCGTCATCGCTTGCAGAAGCCAACATCGAACCGTCAGGGCTGAATGTCACCCCAGTCACCCAGCCTTTGTGTCCCGTCAAAGTCTTAATCAACCTGCCCTGTCTCGTCCAGAGTTTCACAGTCTTGTCCTTGCTCGCCGAAGCGATAATCTCGCTGTCGGGGCTAAAATTCACGCTCATCACGCTGTCGCCGTGTCCTTCGAGGGTAAACAGCACAGAAGGCGAACACGGAAATAGCGGCGCCGAAGGACAAGGGAGACTATTACTCGTCGCATCTTTGTTCAGACTCCAGACTTTCACCGTTTTGTCGTAACTCCCAGAAACCAGTAGCTGTCCGTCGGGGCTGAAATTGACGCTGGCGACTCTCTGAGTGTGTCCTTCCAAGGTTTCGAGCAAAATCCCCGTGCGGCTCCAGAGTTTGATAGTTTTGTCTGTAGAAGCAGAAGCCAGCTTTTGGCCGTCGGGGCTGAAAGTAACGCTTTGCACCCGGTTTTGGTGTCCGTCGAGGGTTTTGAGGGGCACATCATCGAGCCGCCAAAGTCGGATAGTTTTGTCAAAACTTGCCGAAGCCAAAGTTTTGCCATCCGGGCTAAAACTTACCTGAGTAACTCGATCGGCGTGTCCCTCAAAAGTTCTGAGCAAACGACTGTCCGGTTTAATATTGCTAGCATCCGTTGGACGTTTGTCGCCAACACCAGCCAGACTCCAGAGTTTGACACTCCCGTCTGCGCTTCCAGAAGCAAGTGTTTTACCGTCGGGGGAGTAACTGACACCAAATACCCACTTGCTGTGTCCCCGCAAAGTTGTTAGCAGTTCGCCCGCCTTTGCCTTGGCTGATTTTTTTCGGGCTGGGTATTTTATGGCAGCGATGCTCCAGATTTTCACCGTTTTGTCTTCACCGGCACTGGCGATCGTTTCACCGTCGGGGGAAAAACTGACCGTGTAAACTTTGGAGGGTTTTTTGTTTTCGCTGTGCCACAAATTAGCGATTAACCTGCCGTCAGCATTCCACAGTTTTACAGTGCCGTCATCGCTCGCCGCAGCGATGATTTTACCGTCGCGGCTGAAGCTGATCCAATTTATGGGAGCTGGTTGTTCGATCGTTTGCAGCAACGTACCGTCGGTTTTCCAAATTTTGATAGTTTTGTCTGTAGATGCACTGGCGATCGTTTGGCCGTCCGGGCTAAAAGCAACAGTGGTAACGCTATTAGTGTGTCCCGTTAAAGTGGTTAACAAAGTGCCGTCTGTTTGCCAAATTTTGACAGTTTTATCTAAACTTGCCGAGGCGATCGTTTTATTATCGGGACTGAAAGTGACACAGGAGACACTGTTAGTGTGTCCTTTGAAAGTAGCCAGCAAACTGCCGTCGCGCCGCCAAAGTTTCACGGTTTTATCTACGCTAGCAGAAGCTATTGTTTGACCGTCTGGACTGAAACCCAGACCCCAAACTACGTCACCGTGTCCCTCCAAGCGGTTGCGTTCTTTGACGCCATAAACTGCCTGCTGGAGGGCAGCAGCAATCAGAATTTCGGTGTCCTTGAGGCTGTGCATTTCTTGGGAGCCTTCGATCTGTCTCCACTTTTTACCCGCTCTCAAACTTTCTAGCATGGCGTCAAATTTGTTGTTTGAAAAATAAAGAGCTTCAGAAGCTGCGGTGAGGGTACTGATTTCGGCTCGCTGAGTTTGAGCGACAGCTAGCTGTTTTTGACCGACTGCCCGCCACCAAAAGTTGACGGCGGCGATCGTGGAACTCGTTAGCAATAGGACGCCGATCACTGCTACTCCTAGCATTTGTTTGAGAAAAGTATTGGCTCGGTAGAGCTGTGCTTGACTCATCTTTTTGTCGGCTTCTGCTTTGTGGAGTCTGGCTTCTAAGCCGAATCTTTGGCGGATCGGCCGCACTAAATAGTCGTGTACCAATTGATAGCGGTCTTCGGGCGATTCCCGCAGCAGAAATAGCAAACCGTGACCGACTAAAATGTCTAAAATCAAGTCGAGGTTGTCGGTTTTCTTTTGTCCGCTTTCTGGTTCTTTTGCGAACTGTCGCTGTAGGGAAATTCTGCCTCTGCTGCCGATCGCCAATAATTCACTTTCGCCCCCATCTGCCGGCTGCTGGCCTGTCACTAAGGACAATTCGTTTTTGGTTTTAATCAGCCTCACGCCTCTTTCATCCGTCAGGGAAAACAATATTTTCCAAGCTGCGTCTTCGTTAACCAGGCCGCAGTCAGAGATCACTCCTTCGAGCGATCGCTTCACTAATTCTGCTTTGGGATTGGCGCCCAATTGCTGGTATTGTGCTAGAGTCGTAATACCTTCTTCTTGCAGTTGCGCTCCTACTACCTGCAATTCGATCGGTCTCACTTCTTGCAGTTCGTCTGCTAAATCTTCGACGAAGGCATCGATCAGTGCCGGTTCTAAATAATATTCTGCCCGTTTCGTTAAGTGTCCGATCACAGCCCGCGCGTCTTTTATTGAAAAACTGCGTAGTTGGTAGCGGATGCTTTTGTCGAGAATATTATTGTTAATGGCGTCGAGATCGGGGAAGCGATCGCAGTCGAGCAAATAGTGCAAGTAATCTTCGCGCAAGCACAGAATTATCTTGACATAAGGCAGGTTCAAAAACAAGCGCAAAAAGTTATAAAAAAGTTGTCTTTGTGCCACTGAAGTCGAAACAAAGAAAAATTCTTCAAATTGATCGAAAATTAGCACAGTTAACAAATTATTTGTGGCATTTTCGCGCAACTGCTCTATAATAAAAGAAGAAGTTTCCGAGCCGCGTTCTGGAGAAATAGAGCAACTGCTTTTGTGGATTTCCTTTAGTCCTTGAGCGATTAATTGCGTTTCATCTTCGGCTTGTTTGTCGTACAGCGCTCCGTTCAAAGCGTTTTCTAATTCCACCAGCCAGTCGGTGTAAACTTTGATAACTACTGGCAAGGCATCCCGCGCGCCCGGAGTAATATTTTTCAAAGCAGGTACTAAGCCGGCATTGACTAGAGAACTTTTTCCAACTCCGCTGGGCCCGTGAATAATAGTTAATTTATGATCGTCCCTGCTAATTCTTTCGAGCAATCTATTGATATCTTTTTGGCGGGAATAAGCTGTCATTTCCGCTGCGATCGCAGCTTGATTTTGAGCTGAGGGGCTCGAAGGATTGACAGCTTGACGCTGCTGTTGCAATTGGCTGGCTCCGATAAAAGCTCTAAATCCGTATTGATACTCGATCGATCGCTGGGTTTTTTTAATCCGGAAAGCTTTGAGATACTCTCCCTGCTCGAAATAAACCGCTTGGAGTTCTGTCAAAATATCGATGTAAAGTCGGGGGTCGTACTTGGGCTCGCTTTGATTTTGAGCCAACTCCAAAGAATGAACCGCCGCTTCCCACTGACCTAGCTCCCGCAAACTTCGGGCTAACAGTAAAAGATACGAACTGCGATCGGATTTGGGATGTTGGATTTTAGATTTGGGATCGTTACTGAACTCGTTAGTACCCACGAATTCTGGATAATTTCCCGCAAATCCCAATCTCAAATCTTCAATCAACAATCTTAAATCATTAGGTGTTTGATCCAAAATCGCCAAAGCCAACTCGGCTAGCTGGCGGGCTTGACTCCACCTGGACTGTTGCAGGGCAACTTCAGCCAAAAACCCGTAATCTTGAGCTAATTGGCTGGGAGTACCGTAGGTGAAGTGCAACTGCAAAGAATTTTCAGCTAATGCTTGCAACTCTCCCCAAGCTTTGAGGCGTTGCAGTACCTCTCCGAGGTGTGCTGTCACCTCAGCTACCAATTCTGGGCGATCGGCAAGGGAGAAAGCGTTTCTAGATTGTTCCAGGCTAATCCAAGCTTGTTCCCAGTGGTGGCGGTTGGCTACCGGATTTCTGGCTGCTTGCAATCTGTGACACAGGGCTATGTGAAATAGCACTATGCCTTCTCTCTCTAAAAATAGGATGTTGGGGACAGGATTCGACAATGAGGAGCAGAGGGTCGATCGATTTTCGGCATATTCCCAGTTTGCCAGTTCCCAGTTGCCGGTTTGCTGCTGCCAAAATATTAAGCTTTCTTGGTAATGAATTAATGCTGTTTCAGTTTGGTCGCTGACATAGTAATCTCGACCCAGAACGAATTGCAGGCTGGCTTTCAGGGCGGGTTCTAATTCTTGACCGCGATTTTGTAAATCTCTTAAAGCTAATTCTAGTTCTCGGCGCGACAAAGAGCCGATCGCCAAATCGAGGGTATTGCCCGGACTCAAAGGCGAATACGAGTGGACATCTAATTGTCGTCCGTTTTGCAGTTGAGAGTTAAAGGTGAGAAAGCGTTCTCCGGAGCTAATTTGATGCTCCTGGGCTGGTTTTTCCCAGTCGGTTTCGCAGGCGCAAAAACCTGGTCGGGTGCCGGCTGTACTGCTGCCTAGTTCTTGATTTATTTCGCCTACTTTAAATATAGTATCGGCTTGCTGTGCCAGGAAATTAATTAATTCGTCAACAGCCATTTCAAATTTAATGGTGGCGGCGGCCCAACTTTTGAAGTCCGGGGCCAGACGAATCATTTTGGTCACAATGTCATCTGTTACCCACAAAATCACCGGACAGGAAAAATTTTTGCGAAATTCATCTCGCACTTGATTGGTAGAGGCCATCAATTCGTCGATCGCTACTACTGTTTCCAAACCAAATACCATCAAAGCTGAGGCAGAACCTACAGCCGAAGCCCCGTTCTGAAGCGTGTTTGCCTGGAGGGTAGTGTAAAGGGTTTTGACGGATGCTGGCAGGACGAGATCTTGAATTGGAACTGCGGACATTTCTCGCAGCCGCTGCGCTATGTGCTGCCGCAACTGCTCGTAGTTGCAGCGCACTAAAATTAGCGAAAATTGCTGCTGAGACATGGCGATGGATCTTACCAGAGTTTTGAGCGATCGCTCGTTGTAGCTGGCAGTTTCTTGTTGTTTAAGTAGATCGGTCATGCGTGCACCCCTTTTGCAGAAATCAATTACCTAACGATTGCCGATCGTGACGGAAACAGTATCTACTTAGAGATGCCCGTATCGGTCTGGCGCTTTATATCTGTAGGAATACGTAGTTTTTCGTACTTCTCCTATGAATACTTACATAGTCATCAGGTTTAATCTAAAAACATCATAGCTCCCAATCTCAGAGAATGGGAAACTTGACAATAAAAATTAAACCTAGATCAAATATTTTTTAGTCAGCTACAGATAAAATCCTCCATTCATCAATATCAGACAGCTAAATGTATCGATAATACCAGCGACTAGCTATTAGTAAACAATAGGTATATCTGTAGCATATATTTGGAAAAAAGAAAAAAAACTCGTCATGGATGCTCGCTCCAGACTAGGAGCAACGGATCAATACATACCTACCTGGTCTGGCATGGGAGATATGACAGTTGAGGTTGGGGAAATTTATTGTGTGGTGACAAATATTTATGGGGCAATTATATGCGCGGCGTAAAGACCGCATTTAAGAGAAATCAGCCAGTGGGAAAAACCGCTGACTGCGTGCTTATTGGATTGTAGAAATTGGGAGTTTTGAACGGTAAATTTTAAGTTAAATAGTTTCCAATTTACTCGCCGCTAACGGATCTTAGAGTCGAAGAATGCGATCTCAAAAATCCCAACTATTCTTGGTGATTTCGTTGCTGCCACTCCTGATATTTTCTGGTTTCTGCTAGGGCTGGATTGATGCCAAACCAGCGACCTTCTTGATCCCGGTATTCAAAGACAAACATACTTCGCAACAAGATTTGAGATTCTTCTTCGCCGGTTACACTTTGTCGGTTGACGACTTGAAACAACAATTCCCATTCCGTGTCATTGATGGCTCCCAAAAGGTCATCGCGATATTCTTGAATGACGCTTTCGAGGCATTCGCGAGAGAAGGGGGGATCTTCATGTTGCAAACAGCTATACAAAAGCATCAGTAGATTGCGAACATGGCCACCGCTAATCCGGCAAAGCCTGTCTAAAGTTTCGGGAGAGTCAAAGACTTTGGAAATCAAATCGATGCGTTGGGCGGGAGCGACTGTGGGGAAAGCTCTAGCCAATACGAGCTGCCGCAGCAGTGCCATTCCTTCGATATGATCGTCGCCCGATCGCCTCAGCACGGGTACCATCGGCATCACCTTGGGTTTGACTCCAAATCGACTGGCGAGACGGCCAAAGTCGTTAGAAAAAATCAAAGTCAGGGGAATGGTGTAGACGACGTGGCAATTGAGTTTTTTCAACTGTTCGCCACGGTCTAAAAACAGGTATTCTGGCTGGGTGCGTCCGCTGGGTTTGAGTGAGGCGTCGAGGCGATCGAGATTGTCAACAATGACTGCGAGGCCTTTTTTGCCTTGTTGCTTGAGTTCGGCGTTAGCTCTGTCGAGGAGTTCTTCGTTGATCGACTGCAAGATGCTGTTGGTGCGGGGTTCGAGATATTGCCTGAGTTGCGATCGTAGTTTGGGAGAATCTTTAGTTTTAGCAGTAACTCGAGCAATTCCTATAGATAACTCCGCTTCCGCTGACAAATCTATGGGAGTCTGCAAAAATTCTGCCACTTCTGCAAACAAATTGGTAAAGTAGCTCGGTCTGAGTTTAATTTTGGCGGATTCCATCGTTTCGCTGACTTGGCGGGCAATGCTCAGCAAAATATCACTGATGTCTACATCGCCCATGTCCAAGTCTTGGGAAGACTCGAAGTAGACGACGCAAAAACCATCTTGCTCTAGCTCAGCTTTGAGTCGAAACAATTCGGTAGATTTGCCACAGCCGATATGCCCTGTAAATAGCTGACAGGTTGGCTCGTCGGGGGATATCCGGGTGATGGTTCGCTGTAAAGATTCAATGATTTTGCCACCCCGCACCGAACCAAAATCAATGTAGTATTGATAATCTCCTGGGTCTCCCGCGACAAGGGTCTTGCTCGGGTTGCAGGCTTTATAAAATCTGTCTAATTCGAGTGCGATCACAATTGAAGCCGGCTAAAAGTTAAAAGAGTTAATCGAAAGTCTAAACTTTCTTTCGTTGAGTTTAGTTTGATTTGTCACCTTTTGCGGTGTGGGGTAATGCCCTAAATACCCAAACAACCTCTATCTGCTAATCAACCGGACGGCGCGGGAATTTGGAATTTTTAATTAAGAAATTTTAATTACCTAACTGAATCAGTGAATTTACGGATATTTGCCCTGCTTATGGGTAATTTCGCGGGGATCTGGGTGAACTACTCATCGTCAAGCGGGATACCGCTATGACGGGAGCTTCCAACTTCAAGCGGAACAGCATCCAGCAAGACCGAAATCTTACTCCCGTTGACTTACATTCCGTCCATTGGCAGTAGCACTGGTTCCCAATGTCAAAATCCGCAAGGCTTCATAAAACTAATACGGGATGCGGGAAACGAGCGAGTCTTTAGACCTGAGAGGGAAGCGACGCTCTTTACTTCAGTCAAGAGTGTTCTTTCTTAATTAGCTGAATGATGCGGGTCTTCTATGTATTTCTTCACCACTTCACTACTGATATTACCTGCTGTACTCACAAAATAGCTGCTCGTCCACAAAGATGGCAGCTTTTTCAGTTCCGGGAATTCCTCCCGCAAAAAACGACTAGAACGACCTTTGAACAACTTAACTACTAAGACAGGGGTGTCCGTTGGCTTGACGGCTACAAACAAATGTACGTGATCTGGGGCCACTTCTAGCGCCAATATATCCCAACCTTTCTCAATTGACAACTCTAGGAAAATCTGACGAGTTCTAGTCGCCACGTCGCCCAATAAAACTTTTTTGTGGCGCTTGGGGATAAAGACAAAGTGGTAGTTTAGTAAGAACTTAACGTGGTTGTGCGTTTTGTATTCGGCAAGTGGCAGCATAAATAGTTTGTTGATACAAATTGACGTATCCACTATACTCGTTTAGAATAAGCAAATCAACCAATATTCAGGAAAACAGAGGTGCCAAAAAAACGAAAAGCAATGGGTGTTCAGCAAGTATTACTGTCACCAGACAAAGAACTTCAAACATTACTAGAATACCTGTGCCGACAATCCAAAAAACTGTAGAACAGTGGTGTATATTTGGCTCGCCAAACTTTTTTTTAAAACAGGAAAGCTGTTGACTGGAAAGTTCGACTTATCTTTTGAGCCGTCAGTGGCAAAATCAATGGTTGCTAAGTCGTTGCCATCAACGCCAATGCAGCAAACATTGATGTCGGTCGCAGAAGCCTTTAAATCTTTTAAAGAATTAAGAGATTTGTATATCAAAGGTCAATTATATTTTAAGCCCAAGCCACCGGGATACCTGAAAGGGCCTAAGTTGTTCAAAGTAGCTTATCCAAACTCAGGGGGCTTAAGACCTAAACTTATTGGTAATCAGCTAAGATTCTCCTTGGGATTGACGGTAAAGCGGTGGTTTGAAGTTTCCGAATTCTTTCTGCCTATGCCGTCAAATCTTGACTTTTCCAAGGTGAAAGAGTTTACGATTCTACCTAAGAATGGTGCTTTTTATCTTGAAACATCTTACGAGGTTGAAAAAGAACAACACAGCCTAGACATCGATCAAGCGTTATCAATTGACTTGGGAACTGCTGACAATTTAGCAGCCTGCATTGATACATTGGGAAATTCTTTCTTGATTGATGCTCGCGCTATGAAAGCAATGAATCAGCTATGGAACAAAAAAGTAGCAACTAGAAAAGAAGGAAAGGCAGAAGGTTATTGGGATAATTGGCTAGACCGCGCAACCCGAAAACGCAACCACCAAATGCGCGATGGCATTAACAAGACCGCGAAGTTGATTGTTAGCCATTGCTTGGAACACAGCATTGGCAACATTGTTTGTGGCTGGAATCAAGGCTTTAAGTCTAATGCTAATATGGGTAAAAAGAACAATCAAAAGTTTGTTCAAATGCCTTTAGGAAAGTTGAAAGACCGATTAAATCAACTGTGTGACTTACACGGCATCAGGTTTATTGAAACCGAAGAAGCATATACATCCAAAGCTAGTTTTCTTGATGGAGACTCCCTACGCAAGTACGGTGAAAAGCCAGAAGGGTGGAAAGCGTCGGGAAGACGAATTAAGCGTGGATTGTATCAGTCTGCCGATGGAACCGTGGTGAATGCAGACCTAAATGGTTCTGCCAATATCCTCAGAGTGCGATTCGTTTAGCTGAAACCCTTGCTATATAAGCAATGCGGAGGATGGCTAGCCAGGGACGACCTGGATAACTGAGTGGAACATGATGGTGACGGAAGTACCCTAGAAACCGAAGTCCATCCCCCCTGGTGCTGGGGTGAAAGCATATCCCTAGGGACATGGGCAGGAAAACCCAGAACCGACTGCAAGGGATAGAAGGTAAAAGCACTGACAGCCTAAGCCAGTGACTACCAAGCAGAAGTTCTCATGAGTAAAGCGAAAGCTTGAAGGCACGCCTGAATCATCGTGATGTTGAATGGGGTAATAAGGCTGATACCCCAAGCCAAAAGGCAAGGATAAGGAGTTAGCAAATTCTTAGTTGACTAACTAGCACTCCAAAGAAACCCGGTGAATAGTGTCGCTCTAAAAGACTTGAAATGACCACTCGGAACGAAGTAACCCTCTCTCACGCTCTTAGGAGGTCGAATACCTAAGTAGGTTCCAACCACAAGCAGAAAGAGGGTGGGATTGAGTCAGAAGCGAATGCCTCACTGTAATGGTAAGGATATGCTGACAGATTCACGATGTCTTGGAATGAAGAATCTTGAGTGAGAGATTAAATGTCTAAAACGCTGAACAATCAGACGGTGGAATGGAAGGCTTTACCCTGGCGAAAGTTAGAGGTACGAGTCTTCAAGCTCCAAAAGAGAATCTTCAAAGCCTCTAGTCGTGGCGACGTTAAAGCAGTTCGGAGACTCCAGAAGACTTTGATGAGGTCTTGGTCGGGTAAGTGTCTCGCGGTAAGGAAGGTTTCGCAGGATAACCAGGGTAAGAAAACGGCAGGTGTAGATGGAATTAAAAACCTAACCCCCCATGCCCGTCTTGTCTTGGTAACTCATCTCAAAGTGACTGGGAAGTCCAAACCTACCCGCAGAGTGTGGATTGATAAGCCGGGAAAAGTCGAGAAACGACCTCTTGGTATACCCACGATGTTTGACCGTGCCTTACAAGCCCTAGTAAAACTGGCACTTGAGCCAGAATGGGAAGCTAAATTCGAGGGAAATTCCTTCGGATTTCGACCTGGACGTTCTGCCCATGATGCGATTGAGACAATCTTCAAAAATGTCAGCCTAAAAGCCAAGTATGTGCTTGACGCTGATATCTCACAATGTTTCGACTGCATAAACCATAAAGCACTGCTCCAAAAATTGAATACATTCCCGACATTACGCAAGCAAATTAAAGCTTGGTTGAAATCAGGAGTGATGGATAGCGGAGTATTCTCAAACACCAAGGAAGGTACACCGCAGGGTGGAGTCATTTCTCCACTTCTGGCAAACATAGCCTTACACGGGTTTGAGGATTTCATTACAAGCTTCTACACAATCACCAGAGGGATAGTAACGACTACCGGAAGGAAAAGTACTACTAGGGTTAAACCTACGCTAGTAAGATATGCAGATGATTTTGTGATACTCCATGAGTCTGAGGAGTTTGTAACCCTCCTGAGACAAAAAGCAGACGAATGGCTAAAAAACATGGGACTAGAATTGAAGCCAAGTAAAACGCGAATATGCCACACCTCTGAGGGGTTCAACTTCTTAGGGTTTAATGTGCGCCAGTACAAAGTAGGGGCATACAGAGCGGCAACTTTATCTAAGGGTAATCAATATTCCCCTAGTAAAGAAGTAATAAATCTAGGCTTTACAACAATCATCAAACCCACAAAGGAAGCAGTCAAGAGACATCTTGACAAGATAGGACAAGTAATAGATAAACATCATAATGCCCCTCAAGAGGCATTGATAAGCCGTCTCAATCCGATAATCAGAGGATGGTGTAACTATTATGCGTCATCTGTGAGTAAGGAAACATTTAACAAATGTGACCACCTCACCTATCAAAAGCTTCTCGCATGGGCAAAAAGCAGATGCACCAAAACTAACGCCCACGATACTGTTAGTAACTACTGGCGTACCGTAGGCAAAGACAACTGGACATTTGCCACGTCAGGCGGAACAGCCTTGGTGAAACATTCAAGTACTCCAATAGTACGCCACACCAAGGTTCAGGGTGCAAGAAGCCCGTTTGATGGAGATTTAGTCTACTGGGGTAAGCGTATGAGTAGCCACCCGGAACTGTCTTCCAGAGTAGCCACTCTCTTGAAAAGGCAGGCTGGGAAATGTGTACTCTGCGAGCTGAGTTTCAAATACGGCGATTTATGGGAAGTTGACCATGTTATCCGTACTTCTAGAGGAGGTAAGGATGAATATAGTAATTGGCAGCTTCTTCACCGCCACTGCCACGACTTGAAAACGGCAACAGACGGAGATGTCCGTTTGGAGAACTGGGATGACAACCCGTTCTAGTGTTAAAGGTACTCATAACAAGAGCCAGGTCATTGAGGAGCCGTATGTGGTGAAAGTCACAAGTACGGTTTTGAAGGAGAGGGGGAATGAGTAATTATTCCCTCGACTCTATCAAAGTAGTCAGTAAGTTAGGTGTAAACCTTGACCGACTGAATAGACGGTGCTTGACGACTCCCAGCGAGAGTTAGAGTTTGGGCATTGCCCAAGCCTGCTTTGTCCGCAGAATCGAGCGTGGCTTTAGCCCGCTCGAGTGTCAACCCCTATTAACCGACTACGGTATAGTGGGGGAATTCCCGTCTGTCTAGTTAAATTGTCAAGAGGTAGATGGCTAGTTTTGGAGTGGTTTCTCAAAAAGAGTTAGGGCGCAGGCGCGAAGAGTTGCGGCGGCAGCGTCGCGCTCGATCGGCAGCCCTGATGTGGCAAATGTTGGCAGCGAGCGCGATCGCCGGGGGTTTGCTGTGGTGGATTGCACAGCCGGCTTGGTTGATTGCTCGATCGGAACAAGTGAAGGTGGAGGGCAATCAGTGGCTGTCGGACAAGGCGGTGCGCTCTTTGGTGCCGCTGTCTTACCCGCAGTCGCTGTGGGGAATTCAACCGCAGGCCCTGGCCCAAAAGCTGGAGTCAACGGGGCCGATCGCCAAAGCGAAGGTGACTCGCAACTTGTTTCCGCCTTCTTTGACGATAGAAGTGTCAGAAAGGCTGCCGGTGGCGGTGGCACAGCCGACTGCGGTGTTGAAATCTAGCGACAAGGACAAGGTGGGGTGGCTGGATGCTCGCGGAGGCTGGATGCCGTCAGAGAGCTATACTGCTGTGCGATCGGACAATAGTTCGATCGCACCGGTCAGCCCTCAGGGAACCGGGCCCCAGCATTCTTTGCCAACTTTAAAAGTCATCGGGCCTTTGGAACAGTATCGAGCCTCGTGGCCGAAGTTTTACCAAGGACTCAGCGGCTTGACTGTGAAAGTGTTTGAGATAGATTGGCAAAACCCAAATAACTTGATCTTGAAAACAGAGATCGGTACGGTACACTTAGGGCCGTACAGTTCCAAGACTATCGAGCAGCTTAAAGTTTTAGACCGAATGCGACAATTGCCAAAACAGCTAGATTCAAGCAAAATAGCCTACATTGACTTGAAAAATCCTGCTGCCCCGATCGTCCACTTGCCAGAACCCCCTCCTAGTTTGGAGAGTTCAACTCCCGCACCAACTCCGGCTCAGAATTGAGCCTGTGTCTTGGAAAGGCGGGAGAAGGTATAGTCGATCGACAATCAGAATTTTTACATCTGGGCATCAATACGCAAGACTGGAAATAAGGACACTTTTTTGATACCGATCCGCATCAGAAAAAAAATTCATAACTTTGGGTTCGATCCGATGCGTTAAGGGCTGGTATCCATTTTTTTCATTTTGCCTTGCCCAGAAGTGCCTTGTGCACAAGCACCTAGATGGGGTATGCAAGCTATGGGCGAGCAACAGCGGCCAAATCCGAGATTGCTAACATTGAGCCTCGACCAGTGTTAGTTTTTCGCGCAACATTAGCATATAGTTGATGGTGAATTGGCGTTTAGTTTAGTTAAAAAGCTGTAATCTACTATCCCAGACTCTCATGAACCTTAATAATAGTCAGGGGTCTGACCAAGACAGTCCCCCTTCGGAAGAAGTAAAAAATTTTCCGGTGGCCTTAGATTCCGCCAATCCGTTTAGACGCAAGTCTGGTTATGTAAATGTAGATAGTATTGATATCGATCCTATGGTCAATCCCAAAGACATAATGCCCAGCAGTGCCGCCAAAATCAAAGTAATTGGCGTTGGCGGTGGTGGCGGCAATGCCGTTAACCGGATGATTGCTAGCGAGGTTTCTGGTGTCGAGTTTTGGTGCGTGAATACGGATTCCCAAGCTCTGGTGCTCTCTAATGCTCCGAAACGCTTGCAAGTCGGACAAAAGTTGACGCGCGGTTTGGGCGCGGGCGGCAATCCGGCGATCGGACAAAAGGCTGCTGAAGAGTCTCGCGACGAAGTTGCTAATGCTTTGAATCACGCCGATTTGGTGTTTATCACGGCCGGCATGGGTGGCGGTACGGGCACGGGCGCGGCTCCGATTGTCGCGGAAGTGGCTAAAGAAATGGGCGCTTTGACTGTGGGCATCGTAACCCGGCCTTTCACGTTTGAGGGACGGCGGCGCACCAGCCAAGCTGAGGAAGGAATTGCGGCTTTGCAAAGCCGGGTGGATACGCTGATCGTGATTCCTAACGACAAGCTGCTGTCTGTGATTTCGGAACAAATGCCCGTACAAGAGGCTTTCCGAGTTGCTGACGATATCCTGCGCCAAGGGGTTCAGGGTATTTCTGACATCATTACAATTCCCGGTTTGGTGAATGTTGACTTTGCTGACGTGCGCGCTGTAATGGCGGATGCGGGTTCGGCTTTGATGGGTATCGGCGTGGGATCTGGCAAGTCGCGGGCTAGGGAAGCTGCAATGCAGGCGATTTCTTCGCCTTTGCTGGAAGCTTCCTCGATCGAGGGCGCTAGAGGTGTAGTGTTTAACATCACTGGCGGTACAGATATGACGCTGCATGAAGTTAATGCGGCGGCTGAGACGATTTATGAAGTTGTCGATCCGAATGCCAATATTATTTTTGGAGCGGTGATTGATGAGCGGCTTCAGGGCGAAATTAAGATTACTGTGATCGCTACTGGTTTTTCGGGGGAAATGATCTCATCGTCTCAGGCTTCGCGCGCGCAAAATGTTAATGCTCCTTGGCGGGCTGCAACTGTGCCGGTGACTCCGGCTCAACAGCCGCAGGATGCGAAAGCGAAACCGCAGGATTTCGGATTGGATATTCCTGAGTTTTTGCGCAACCGTCGCCCACCCAAATGATTTTAGATTTTGGATTTTGGATTTTAGATTTTGGATTTTGGATAAATCTCCAATCTGAAAAATCTAAAATCTATTGAGATTTGGGATTTGGCATTTTAGATCAATCTAAAATCTAAAAAATCCCAAATCTAAAATCTAAAATCTAAAATTTCTAGGGTTTGTCCGGGTTCGGGTTCGAGTAGCTGGGTGGATAGTCCCGAATTGGCGAGTAAATCGCGAAATTCGGGGATGCTGCCGATCGACTTCACTAACATTGGTAAAATACCCGTGGCTCGGATATCTCCTGTGGTTGTAGGTACAAAAAACCGAGGTTTTAGGGTTTGGGCAAGTTTCAGGGCCTCAGCAGGGCCGATGATGATTTGTCCGAGGAAGGGGAAGATTTGACCGATGACGGGGGCGATTGCTACGTCTACGGTGTCTATTTTCTGTTTGACTTTTTCTAAGGGCGGCAGGTGTGGTTCGTAATAAAGAGTTTCGCCGCTGTTTAAATCTTTGAGTAAATAGCCGTTTTCTTCTTGTCCGGGCTGGATTTCGGCTCCGGGTACGGCGGTTATTTGTAATATTTCTTTAAATGTAGACTCTTGCCAATTTGCTAAAGATGTGATATTGGTGTAGCCTAAACTGCTGAGGACTTTGGCGGCGGTGGGTGAGGCGATCGCGGGAATTGTGCGATCGAGCTTTTCGAGTGTTGGTCTGTGACAGTGGTCGTCTAAGCCTTGGGAAATTAGGATAAGATCGATCGGCGGTAAGGTACTGGGAGTAAAGGCGACGGGCGTGTTGTGGTAGGCGGTGAACAGCCAAGGTTGACCGTAAAATACGAGGGGATCGACTAGCCAGGGATCGACTAAGATGGTTTGGCCTGCGATGTGGAAGATCCAGGAGTTGAGGTCGATGCGGGTGAGTTTCATATTTATTTGCAATAATTCTTTACTTGATTTTAATCATAGCTAATTTGGTTGGGGATTTTGAACCGCAGATGATGGCAGATGAACACGGATGAACGCGGATAATATGGAATTTATCTGCGTTTGTTTGCGTTTATCTGCGGTTGCACAAAAGATGATTAAATCTAAGATTCCTGTGGCTTTGACTGTGGCTGGATCTGATAGCGGCGGCGGGGCCGGGATTCAGGCTGATTTGCGGACTTTTGCTTTTCACTGCGTGCATGGTACGAGTGCTCTGACTTGCGTGACAGCTCAAAATACTTTGGGTGTGACGCGGGTGGATGCTTTGTCTGCGGAGGCTGTGGCCGCTCAAATCCAGGCGGTGGTTGGGGATATTGGGGTGCAGGCTGCGAAGACTGGGATGCTGCTAAACCGGGAAATTATGGCGGTAGTTGCTTCCCAGGTTGAAGCTTGGAATATAGGAAATTTGGTTGTCGATCCGGTGATGGTATCCCGATCGGGCGATCGACTGATTGACGACGGGGCGATCGCATTTTTGCGCGATAATTTGATTCCTTTGGCGGTTGTTGTAACTCCTAATCGCTTTGAGGCTGAGATTTTGAGCGGAAGAGAGATTGTTTCTTTAGATGATATGCGATCGGCAGCGCAGGAGATTTATCGATCGGGCGCGAAAGCTGTTTTAGTCAAAGGTGGCGGGATGGCGGGAGATTTGCGGGGAATTGATGTTTGGTTTGACGGTACGCGGCTGGATGTGTTGAAAACTGAGACGGTTGATACTGGGAATACTCACGGGACTGGTTGCACGTTGAGTGCTGCGATCGCTGCTAATCTAGCATTAGGTAAAGATTTGTTTACAGCGGTGACATTAGCTAAGAATTATGTTACTACTGCTCTGAAATATGCTTTAGATATTGGGGAAGGTCAAGGCCCAGTAGGGCATTTTTTCCCGCTTTTGGTCTCAAAAGTCCTTAGTCATTAGTCATCTCATCGCCCAAAAGAAAGATCGGGAGCATCTCAATTTTGCAAAAAGCATTTTTTTTATTATAGTGCGAGCGTCCCCGCTCGCGATTTGTAGCATACGCGAGCTCTTGCGTGCTCGCACTATAAATGCAAAACTGAGATGCTCCCGAAAGATCGCAATCAAATAGGTTCGATCGTTCGGACTTTAGTCCTTCTTTATGCGGACTAAAGTCCTCACTACGAACCGTTTTTATTAGTGGTACAGTTGTTAAATTGTCTACTTTTAGGCTTGGGAATACAGGGAGGGCGATCGCAAGAATGTTTGATTTGGTGAGGGTTTGGGGGTTTTGGGCGTTGAGGGCAAGCGAGTCAGCGCAGGAAGTGACAGTTTGCTGTAACTGCGATCGCCCGGAATTCCCTATTGTGAAATCATCGAATTTAACAATAGCCCCATGGAACTCCTCAACTACTACTTTCAAACATCTACTTCCTTCCAACCC
The DNA here is from genome assembly GCF_020738205.1 of Microcoleus sp. PH2017_24_DOB_U_A. Classification (NCBI taxonomy): domain Bacteria; kingdom Bacillati; phylum Cyanobacteriota; class Cyanophyceae; order Oscillatoriales; family Microcoleaceae; genus Microcoleus; species Microcoleus sp. PH2017_24_DOB_U_A. The sequence goes on along the minus strand of NZ_JAEQCT010000054.1, from coordinate 42,563 downwards.
TTATTCTATCAGGTCAAATTTGTAATTTGCCATAAAATCCTCCGCCGCGACAGCCAAACATTGGCACTGATAGCACTCCCAAATAAATTGTAAACTCTTCCCTTCTCTTTCTTCCTTCGCGTTCTTTGCGCCTTCGCGGTTCGTTTAATTTCTCAATTTCTCAGGAGAAAGCGCGATCGCCACCAAATCTTCAATCTTCTTAATATTCGGATCGCCAGCTAAATAGCCAATACCTCGATGCAAGTGCAGGCGAAACTGTTGGGCGAGAGTTTCCTTGGACGTACCCAAATTATCTTGATAACACCGCTGCTTGAGAGCAACGATCAGAATATCAGCCATGTCGCCGCCAAAAACATCCCAGCTTAGTTCCACATTGCTGTCGCTCTTAATAGGTACTGGGGATGGGATGCTGGGTTCGGCGAGCGATCGGCAAAATCCCCACCGGCACAGGACGTTCCACCGATCGATTTTAGTCGATCGTTTGAGTTTAGATAGTTGGTCTTTGGCTGTTTGAGAGAGGCAGATGCGATCGACTGGTGGTTCCATGAGTTGAGAATTGTTTGATATCTGGTAAAGAGTGTTAATATTTGGGAAGCTCAGCCTCTAAATTTACGTTTTTTGACCGAGTTAAAAAACTAAAATTAACAAATTTTTACAGGGCGCGGGCTTGATAAATACAGCGGTTTTTGGTATTATATTTTTAGTAGGATGAATCCTAACATAATGGGATGGTTGCAAAAATAAAATTTTCGCAACCATCCCATTATCCTATATATACTACCGCAACTCCCCGGAAAAGTCAAGGGGGTTGCTAAAAATTTTGGCGCGGTTTTTTATGCCCAGAAATAACCAGTTTCGACGGTAGTTTGCCGTTTGGTCGAATCATAGTTGAGGAGGTAGCTGTGGGCGATCGCCTCTAATTCTTGCAGCTTATCATATTCTGCTTGCCGAATCTCCGTGTCGGTAGAAAGCAGGATGACTTGGTGGCTGGCTGAGGGAAAATAGCGTTCGACTAGGTTGTTTCTGTGGGATGAGTCGAGGCGGCCGAGGGGAGTGTCGATCGCAACTGGTAACTGTCTCCCGGATACTCTGGCCAATCCCCACAAAAAGGCGATCGCCAGCAGTTGTTTTTCACCAGCCGAAAGTCGGTGTTTGGGTACCGGTTTGCCTTCTGGATCGTAAATTGACAGGCTAAATGTGTCAGTGTCGATCGCAACTCTGTGCACCAGGTCGCTTTTGTGCAACAGGTAGCGAAAACAGTCGGTAATCTCTATTTCGAGTTTGTTGAGTTTTTTGAGGGTGAGTTTTTCTTTAAAGAGTTTAAGGGTATTTTGCGCTTTCGCGATCGAAGCGATGACGTGTTGGCTGTTTCTGATGGTAATGTATTCACTACTGTAGCTTTCTAGTTGTTTCTGGGTTTTGGCTAATTCTTTATCTAATTCTGCGATGCGACTGTTTGCGGATTCCAAGGCTGCGGCTGCGATTGCAACTGCTTTTTGAGCATTCCTGACTTCTTCTTCTAATTTCTCGTAGGCTTCGGGGGAAGCTGCGGCGGCGAGTTGTCTGTCGGTGAAGTCAATTTCTGTTTCGATGTGGGTGATTTCTGCTATTTGTTGGGCCACGAGAGTTTCTTCGGCTTTGATTTGGTAGCCGAGGAGGTTTTCTAATTGCTGGATATTGCTGTTGTCGGCGTTCATCCAGGGCGGGGCGTCGGTTGCCGCTTGCTGTTCGAGTTCTCGATCTTCTTCGCGGATGAAGTCTTGAATTTTATCTAGCTGTTGGGGATTTAAGGAGATTTCGGCGATATAGTTGAGGAGGCGATCGCTTCTTTGTTTGATAACATTTTGGGCAATCTTTGCTTGCTGCTGGCTGGCTTCGGTTTCTGCTTGGGTTTTTGCAGCGGTTAGCAAGGGTGAAATAAGCGCTAGCGGTAGCATATTTGATGCCAATTCCATCATGGCTAGACGGGTTTTGTCTGCTTGATTTCTGTAGTCGTTTAGCTGTCTGTCTAGTTGACTGCGATCGCCCGCAATTTTTCCGCCTTGATAAATAAATTTGTCTGATGCTTTTTGCTGATTTGTTTGAGCTTTTTCTAATTTATTTTTCAGGCTGGCTTGTTCTTCAGTTGCAAATTGTTTTTTGTTACTAATTTCCTGAAAAGTTGCTTCAATTTTTTCTAAAGCTGCCAAGTCTTTTTTGCCAGCAATTTCTTTGCGCTTGCGGCCTGCTAATATTTCTAAATCGACAGCGAGGCGTTCTGCTAATTCTAAACCCAACAAAGATTTAATCGCCCCGACGACAAACTCGGGCGGAGTTTCGAGTTCGGCGAGTTCTTTGACTTGTTCGCCGTCAAACAGAAACAGGTTGGATATGCCGACTGGTAAAAGGGTTTCGATATATTCGTCCCAAGTGTTGGTAATGGCTTTGTCCGACCACCAATCCTTGACTATTTCGCTGTATATGAGAATGCTTAAGGTGTCTTTGATATCTGGTTTTTTCCAGTATCTAACAATTTTAAATTGAGTTAATTGGTCATCTTGGACTTGTTCAAATGTTAGTTCTACGCGGGTTTCTTCTAGTGGGGGAGTGTGGCGGTTGACGCATTGATTAATAAAGTCGCTGTAGCTTAAATTGCCTCGGGTGGAACATTGGGCGCGACCGCCGTAGAGGGCGAGGCGAATGGCGTCCATGAGGGTGGTTTTTCCGCCGCCGTTCATGCCGCCAAATAGGATAACCGGGCAGGGATTTCCGTCTTTTTCGGGGCGGAGATTGATGGTTTGGGTGCCTGCATAGGGCCCGAAGTTTTTGAGGACGAGTTCGAGGAATTGCATTGTAGATGTTGTCGGTGGTTGCTGATTTGTTTAGAAGGTGCGTCAGCCATTGGGCTATCAATTAGATACAGAATAATGCTAGCTGACGCATCCTACGCAGAGGAAGTGTAACAGTATGTAAACAGGCTTAAGTCAGCCAGTAGAAAGCATTTGGACACTTTACAATCGTTTACATAGTTGTGTTTTAAAGCGCCGACTTACTTAGACAGATTTAATCTTTGCTATTTTTATCTCCTACATCGGGAGTTGAAAATTTGATATCTGCCCAAGATAGCTGCTTCGCTTGATTGCTGCTGCTTTCAAGTTCTTGTTTGAGTTTGGCAATATCGACGGTATCGGATTGTGCAGAAATGTTGGTTTGGGCGATCGCACTTTTGACCTGCTGAATGTTTTCAGTCGGATTTGCTATAACAGATTCCACCGCAGTTTTTAAGTTGCGTTGATAGTGGGCGTTACCAATCGCTTCCTCCTTCGATCGCGAACTGGTTTCAAAACACTTGTCCAAATCCGCGTAAATGCCTGTACGGCGGGGTTTTGTGTAGTATTGGCGTTCTGTGTCGAGGAGTTTTGCCATCAATTCGAGGTGCATTTCGTCCTCGCTGCAAATTTCTGCGATCGCAGTCCATTCGTCGCTACCTAGGAGTTTCCTTTCGGCGGCTGGGCGGGAATCTGCAAACGCTTCCCCGGTGACTTCTTGATAAATGCGGGGTAAACTGTCGTCAAATTCGTGCTTTTGTTCCAGCCAAATGCGGCGGATTTCGCTAAGTTCTTCCGGGGTAATTAAGGTGATGTCGCGCATTTCTAGGGGTGCGGTTTTGCGGATGTGGGTTTGTGCTTCCAGGACTCGTCTCAGCCAGTGTTCTCGCCAGAATTTGGTGTATGGGCCTGGGATGGGTTCGACGGAGGTTGTGTCGTCGCCCATGTTGCGTTCAAACAATTCTACTCTACCGTAGATGCGGCGAAAGTCTCTTTTTGGGCGATCGTCTTTAATGTCTAATTCGTTGCGAATATCAAGGAGAGGCTGCATCCATTCTTTTTCCTCATCATTTTGAATCATTGCCTCCATAGATTTATCTTTGTCAACCATTGTACACACCCAGCACCCAAAGCGAGAATCGCCACAGCTAGGAGTAGAAGTATCAACAACTAAAGGACACTCATTGTCTGCTGTTGCACCTCGATACATGGCAAATAAATCTTTATTGTTATTTCCCCAAGGATTGTCCCACTGCATTAGGTACAGCCAAACTTCATCATCACGCCAATCCTCAATAGGGGTATAAATTAAAGAGTTAGGTAAGCGAGCATTAGGACTGAGACGCTCGCGCAATCTACCAGCTTCATACTTTTTCATTGTTGCTGCACGTTTGCTGCTTTCAGCCTTGCGAGTACCCAAAACAACAATAGTTTCACCATGTACTCGAACTAAGTCTCGGATAAATTGATTTACTGGCTGAATTTTCATCCTATCTGTACACCACCGAAATCCATTGCGAGGCGCTGGATAGCCTTTACCAATTAAGCATACCCAGAATGTTTCTTTCACCTCTGGATGAAGGAGATGCGGGGAAACAGGCATTTTTTGCTCTTGAGCAAGTATCTTGAGTTTAGCTAAAGATTTACGTACCCAAGCCGAAATAATCGGATTTTCAGCGAAAGTATCAGTTGTGATTACATGGATATTTTTTGTGCGTTTTTCGATCGGAAGTGCTGCTATCGCGTTCCAGATAAGCTGCAATACTGCGGTGCTATCTTTCCCGCCACTCCAACCGATTAACCAAGGTATAGCGTCTAAGCAGTATAATTCTTGAATTTCTTTAGTTAGCTCTTTTATCTCTTCGAGTAACTCCGGAACAGTTCGCGGTTCAAATAATAACATCTGTTGAACTTCTATCACGTTATAAAACTCCTATCTTGCTAATTTTGGATTTTTATGATACAATCTGCTTGCTAGCATACTGATCCATGTGTATCTTGTTATTTGCCCTTTTGCACAATAGCATCCCTGGTTCACGTACAGTCAAAAAGTTATAATAATTAAATAATTTTTTACCCGCATTATGCCAGAAAACAACTACCCAGAGACAGATTCGATCCAGAAACTTGACGAAGTTCTAGAGCCTTACTTTGCCAAGTACCACCGTCAGAAGTGCTATCCTGGGCTAACTTTTCAGCAGGGGAAGCGGAAGATGGTGCAAATCAATATCCCGGCTGATGACTTGCCTACTCTCCTCCAGGCAAGACCATCAACTGGCAACGATCCTGATTCGGGCAAAAATCGCCCAGAGATAAAGGGTCATGCTGAGGAAGTAAAACAATATATTCTTAAGCGCGCTAGAAACGATCAACCCTGGATTTTGGGTACACTGACAGCAAATATCGATCCTGAAAAGATTGACATTATAGAACTAGGTCGAGGGATTTGTCTAGTAGTTATTCATCGTGGTGTTAAGTTAGATATTACTGATGGACAGCATCGCAAGCGCGCTATTCACGAGTTAATTGAAAGTGGTGACGGCGAGTTAATAGGTGATAATGATTTCCCTATTACGCTGGTTTTAGAAAAAGATTTTAACCAGTGTCAGGCGGATTTCCGAGATATGGCGCAGACCAAACAACTGGATAAATCATTGCTTTTGTCATTCGGTGAGTTTGAAGGTCGGGTTGGTATCACCAAAAGCTTACTTGAAAAAGTGCCAATGTTTCATGGAAAAGCCGATAAAATTAAAACTAATCCCGACAGTAAAAGGAAACTTATATACACAACTAATTTTATAGCTAAATTGGTGAGTTGCGCGTTTACTGACGGCCCAATTGATGAACTCAAAGATTATGACGTTGCCGAATCATCAAATATTTTGGCTATATGTCTTAACAATTTTTTTTCAGAATGTAGTCAGACTAAACATATTTTTGAAACCAGCGTTGAAGATTTGAGTGTTGAAGATGTTAATCAGTTTAAGGAATATTGCATTTTAGGTAGAAGTGTAGGGCTAGAAGTTTTAGGTAGGTTGCTATACTGTACCTATGACACAGATAGCAGCCAAGATTTTGCTCATGAAAAAGTATCGGAATTGGCACAACTGGATTGGTCTAGACCAAGCCATATTTGGGAGGGAAATGTTGTTTTATCTAACTCCAGCTCTAGTAATCCAAGAGCATCCTATAAAATAACAGCAAGTGCTAGTGCTGTAAAAATGGCAGTCGAGGCAGCAAAAGCCGAGCTAGGATGGCTTTAACAAATATTATCTTCCTGAATCTGCGGTTTACAAGCCCAGCTTCACCTTTAAATAATTAGTCATCCAATTAACACTCGCCCTCGACTTAGAAATCCCCCCTTTTACCAAAATTCCTCCCTCCCAATCAGGATTAGAAATCGACCAATCAACCTGCTGCAAAAGGCTCAAATGTTCCTCCCAATTATTGGGAAAAACCGATCGCAAAACAGCCCCAACTTCCCCTAAACTCTCTAGCACAACACTGTGACAGTGTACGGAATCCCGGCGAATTTCTCCGGCTGCAACTTGCTTGTGCAGCACTAATTACCAATCTGGAATAAAACTGCTGACTGCATTCCAGTAACTAACCGCCTGTTGTATTTGCTGAGTAAGTTCTTCCTGTTTTTCCTGTTTTGTGGCGCGGTAACGAGGGGGTTTCGCCTGCTTGCTGCGATGGATGTTGGACAGCAAAGCTATCGTAGCACGATCGATCGCACTTAGCGCAAACAATTTGGGCGATCGCCCATTCAAACTCCCCCTCTCCATCTCCGTCAAACAGCGGAACACCTCAACCTGCTTAACAACCGCCTTCAGCACCACAGCCGAATCGCCCCGGTGGTTGTAAAGTAGACTTAGCGACGACTCCAAAGGAACTTGAAAATTGTTCAAATCGGCAAACTTTTGCTGCGAATTTTCCAACCCAATATCAAGATACAAAATCAGCGCCACAGTCTCATATCCCAACTGCGGATTTTCCCTCAAAGCCATCTCAAAAGCGGCGCGCCGATGCTGTCCGTCATTAATAGTAAACTTAGCATCCATCGGCACTCGCAAGCGACCGATTTTGCGTTCTTCCGCTTCATTTCCGACAGCTTCAAAAGTAATATCCGCATCAATAGAAGCGGCAATTGCCCCACAAGTATAACTTGTATAATTCTTGACCAAATAGTCAGCAATTTCAGGAATCCGAGTTTTATTCAGAGTGCGAATAGCCCGCAATTCCGGTGGCAAATCTTCTGATTCAAAGGGGAACAATTTCGGCAAAAAACGCACCGGACACATCGATACGTAATATTCGCGGCCCGCTTGAATTCCCCGGATCGCCGGCAAAATGTATTCAAAGGAAGGAGTAGACATATTTTTTTGTGAAGCCGGAGATAAATCTCAACCCTGGGCGATCGCAATTCTTCATCTGCGACTTAGATAAAGTCTTGACATTTTGCACAAATTATGATATGCGGCTTGAATCTCATAACTTAACAACTCCAGTATTTCACAATGCTTTTTAAAAAACAAGAGTTGACATAAATTTTAACCTATGATATTTTTGGAAACACAGCGTAAATTATATAAAAACTCCCTATGACTACCAATCCAGCGGCTGACCTCGCTAAACAATTTTTGGAAAAAGAAAATCGCGAAAGACAGGAAATCGCACTGTTATTAGACAATTATTTAGGAAAAGACGATCGCATTTTCGTACAAAAAACCCAGATGGGAAGCAGCGAAGCCTACATCGGTTCAGTCACCCTAGAATGGTTAGACTCCCGCGTCCGTTTCGCCTCGCAAATGCCGCTTTTCCGGCAAAAATTCGACCTCCAAACCAACAACATCGTCCGCGACGACGAAACCATTGACGAAATTATTCAGCGCCCCTTAGATTGGTCGCGCCAAGCAGCCCTCACTCAATATTTAGCAGCCCGAAAATCCCACAAATTCCCCGCAGTTTTAGTCGTAGTCTGTCCCCCGTGGGTAGACAATCCTCACGCCCAAGAATGGGATGAAAACGGCGTCGCGACTAAATCCGCCGCTGAATTCATATCCTTTGATAAAAACGGTAATTTAGGGCTGTTGGATGTATCTCCAAAAGTCTCAATTTTTGCCTTAGACGGACAGCATCGGCTGATGGGAGTTCAAGGTTTAATGAGTTTAATTAAAACCGGAATTCTGCAAAGATACAACAAAAATAAAAAACCTGTGGGCGATGCAATTACTCTCGAAGATTTAGCCCAAGAGTATCAAATTGACCCCGAAACAGTGTATAAATTAGCGCACGAAAAAATCGGGATTGAGTTTATCCCGGCGGCTGTGGCGGGGGAAACGCGGCAACAAGCACAACGGCGCGTGCGATCGATCTTTGTGCACGTTAACCTGATGGCGGTAACTCTGAGTCAGGGACAGCTAGCATTATTGAACGAAGATAATGGATTTGCCATCTGCGCCCGCAAAATTGCCGTCACCCATCCCTTATTAAAAGAGCAAGATGATAGAAATCCCCGCGTTAATTGGGACAGCGCCACAGTCGCAGCAAAATCAACAGTGTTAACAACATTGCAAGCGCTGCAAGATATGGCCGGGCGGTATTTAGAACATAAATTCCCCCATTGGAAGCCGGAAAGAAAAGGTTTAATTCCCATGCGTCCGGAAGATGAGGAACTGAAAGAGGGAATAGAAGAGTTTCATAAATTGTTCGATCATTTAGCAACTTTGCCCAGCTATCAAAGAATTGAAAGCAGCGAAGAAACAGCAGAATTGCGCCGATTTAGTTTTGAGAAGCCTGGTGGCGAGGGCAATATTTTGTTTCGTCCAGTCGGTCAAATTGCCTTAGCTAATGCTTTGGGAATTCTAGTATTTAGAAAGAAATTGTCGCTAACATCTGTTTTCGACAAACTCCGCAGGTATGATGTGGATGAAGGATTTAGCTACATGGAGAATCCTGAGTCTGCGTGGTACGGGATTTTGTACGATCCGAATAAAAAGCGAATGCTAGTTTCTGGAAGGGATTTAGCCACGAAGTTAATTGTATATTTGGTTGCGGGAATTGAGGACGATATGGATCGGGCTCATTTGCGGCAAGCGGTGGCCCAAGCGAGGACTTTTGAGGATAAAGCTGTTAGTTTTAATAGCAGGTTTGTGCATCCAAAAGAGGTGGGATTGCCGCAGGTACTTACCTAATTTTTATTGGCCAAAAAGTCCACAGCAGGGAATACTGATAAAGCAGGAAGCAAATAGATTTTGTATAATTGAATCTGCACCTTACCTAGAACCAGATTATGACCATCGCTGAACAGATTTATGCGATCGCCAAAATCCTTCCCAAAGACCAAGCTAGTGAAATCCTCACTTTTGCTGAATTTGTCTGTGCTAAGCATTTGAGCGCGAATCAACAAACAGACACCGTAGACTCTCCGATTCCTTGGGCTGAATTTGTTTTTTCCCTGGCTGGAACTTGGGGAAAAGATTTTCCATCCATCGAGGATATTCGTGCTGAATCTGGACAAGACATTTTGCGGGAGAGTTTGTAAATGTACGTTTTGGATACAAACACCTTGATCTACTATTTCAAAGGTCAGGGACAAGTTGCTCAAAACATTGCTAATGTTTCTCCTCAGGAAATAGTCATTTCTGCGATCGTTATTTTTGAGTTGCAAGTCGGCATTGCTAAATCCAATTCGCCAGCCAAACGCACTCAACAACTTCAGCAATTTTTGAGCCGAGTTAGCGTTATTGCTTTCGATCGCGATGCTGCTGTTGCGGCTGCTATAATTCGCGCCCAGTTGGAGCAACAAGGTACTCCCATCGGCCCCATCGATGTTTTGATTGCAGGGACAGCCGTAGCCCTTCAAGGGACTCTCGTTACCCACAATGTCAAGGAATTTTCTAGAATTTCGGGACTCGCGATTGCAGACTGGTATTGATTAGCTTCAAAAGTAAAATCTTGTTAAATTGATACTTTTAAAAGTATGTGCTAGTTGCTCAATTGATCTGACAATAGAACCTGAATAATGATAGTTCAGACATCAATACCATCCTAAAGTTCTGCGATCGGATGAACTTTGCCCTCTTCTACTTCCTGCGATCGCAATCAGGAGGCTGTTGAGGATATCTTCTTTAGATAGATCCTCTTCATCTTCTTCAAACAGTTGACCTAGGGATTGCAAAATCAGGGTTTCGATCGGTAAGTTGAGTTGGCTAGCTTTCTCAAGAAGCTGCTGTTCTAGGCGATCGGGATGGTGAGGGTAATTTGCATTGGGTGTGCCTCTCGATTTTAATAGTATAAAACATTTGTCACAATCTTGCTTACTTTAACAAAATTAATTCTGCTGCTACAGGTAAATGATCGGACTCCGTTGCTGGTAAAACGGAACTCGATTGAGCGCCCCAATGCTTTGAATGCCAAATATAATCAATGCGGCAAACCGGATAAGTTAAGTTCAAGTTAATTCTTTTCGCAAAGAAACCGTGAGGCCAGGTAAAACCAAACCCAAACCCTGATTTGAGGAAAGCATCTTGCAAAACTTTCTGCACGCTGTCATAGTCTTGAGATTCGTCTGTCATGTTAAAATCGCCGGCGACAATTACTGGCAAAGTTTCTTGCCCAATTCGCTCTACTAAATCTTGAATTTCGGGAAAACGTTGTTTGTATTTGTAAACTGGGATTTTGATAGATGGCAATATTTGATACATTTTAACCCACGGCCCGGTTGCTTGCATATTGTAAATGACTATCTCTTCCCCTGCAAATTTAATTATTGCCCGCTGCTGCGTTTCTGGATGGTTGGCTAAGTGCAAGATTTCGCTGGATACAATTGGATATTTACTGAGAATTGCTACAGGTGGAGTGTCTATTTGATAGGGATATTCTGTTTTTAACGAAGTGAAAGCTGCGCTATGTTTGCGAACGGTTTCTTGTAAAAATATTAAGTTCGGTTGTTGTTGGTTTATCAGTTTAACTAAAGTTTGTGGCTGAGTTGCGTGCCAACCGACGTTATGCGATAATATTTTCAGGCTGGGCTGGGAATTGGCGATGCTTGTTGTTGATTCGGGGGAAAAGTATTTGAGGTGCAGCCAGCTTAGGAGTAGAATGCAGGCAATTGATGAAATAATAGAGAACCAGCGGTTTTTGATAATTGAAAATGCTAGTACGGGTAAAAATAAAATTGGCAATAAAATTAAGGGAGTGAAAGTGCCAATAAAAGCCACAATCCACAGCCGATCCCAAAATATCAGTCGTAGAATCAAATAGCAGAGAATGAATGCTGAGTAGCTGTAAGCGAAAAAATTTACAGCTTTTTTTAAGTATTTATGAATCATGATTCAGTTAATTCAGAATAAAAATTTGCTTAAATCGAATTCTTCATTTGACCGATGTTTATTGTCCCTTTCAGAAATTAAGAACAATAAAAGGCGATCGGTATAATCGGCCGCGCCACGAAATTCTTCTCGCAAAATTTCCAGGCCGCCATTAGCATATTCTTCAAAAATTTGCAAGCGTTCTGCCTCTGATTTTTCGTCGAGATGGGAGAGAATTTGCGGATTTTTGGTTTCGGCGATCGCAATTAGCTTGATTGCCATATCGTAGCCCCTGGATACAAAAATATCAACATCGATTGAACCGGGTTCGCGTTTGGAAATTTCCCCTAAGGGCGATCGTTTTTTCCGCTTATTTCCCAAGGAGGCGGCGAAGGCGATGACATCGGCGTAAGTCTGGAAAGGCCCGGTTTTGTTGTCGGATAAAGTTAAGGATTTAACTAATTCGGCTTTGTCTTTAGCAATTCTAATTCTGTTAGCAGCCATTTGGTAATTGGAATTGGTAACTGTCAACTATCAATTGTCAACTGTCAACTGTCAACTGTCAACTGTCAACTGTTTAGAATGTTCGTAACAGCATAATTTTTTGTGCAAAACCGCCCCTGTTTTCCCGGCGCTTGGCTTGTGCGTTTAAAATGCGATCGCCCGAAATGCCATAACTTAGCATCAGTGCATCTATCACCTCATACAAATCAGCCAATTCTGCCACCAAATTATCCTTGTCAGCCTCAGCCACTTCCGCAGCTTCCTCAATCAATTTCTGCCGCAAAGCTTGACGATATTCTTCATCTGACAAAACAGCAGTTTCGCATTCATTCCCGCTTTCGCGAATAATGTCAGGAATGCGATCGCGCACCAACTTATAATACTTTTTTTCCATATCAAACTTCCTTCAACCTTGACTAAAATTTTGAATTAACCAGCGATTAATTTCTCCATCATCTTGAGTTTGACTTTGATTCAAAGCTTCCTCAACTAACGCGATTTCTAGCCCAGGTAAAACCCGCGACTGTTGAATTCTGCCACTACCTCCGCCATTAATTGCAAAGGCAAAAACCTCCCGCGTGTTTGCACGTTCAACCCAATATTCGCTAATTCCTGCGTCTTCATAAAGCAACCGCTTGTTACCCAAATCATCACTAAAAGAAGATGCGCCAATTTCTATTACCAAATTAGGCGGATCGTATTCATTCAAATTAACAGGTGAATTACTGTCATTAGGAGGAACCCTCAAATCCGAACCGATGTAGTAAGCTAGATCGGGTTGAAACTCACGAATACCTGTTTTGCGGAAACTGGCATTAGCAAATTGAACTACTCGGATATTTCTCAATGCAGCAAACAGAATAACTACATACGGGATAATTGAATTATGACGCGCGTGCAATGGCCCTACTGGTGACATTTCTACCCTCATTTGTTCTCGATCGTAATAAAACTTGCCTTTTTCCCAAGCTGAATCCTCAGTGAAGGCTAGAAACTCTTCCCATGTCGCTTTCACCCAAATATCTGTTTCCAAAACCTGCGTAATTGCCGAACTAAAAGCCATAATCCACCTCTACAATTTTTGTATATTCAAATTCATCGGGACTGCGCTTAACTAAAGCATAGCGCATCCCGCCTAGGTAGATTGAATCTTCTTGGCAATCAGCTTTAGGAGAATTGTACTCCAGTACGTATTCCTTACCGATCGCACTTTCCATCTCTTGGGCTACTTCTCCGCGCCACTGAGTTTTCGTTACCAAAACTATGAGTTGATTCGCTAGCTTTGGCAGTTTATTCGCAATTTGTTTGCGATAAATCTCGTCTAAACTGCCAAAGGGAGAATCCATGACAATGGGAAAGGTACTGCTATCCGGGCCCATCAAAGTATTTTTTTGACTCCACTCGCGCACGCCCTCAATAATCCCACCGATAAATGACAAACTGAGGATTTGATTTTCTCCCGTCGAAGCGGCGACTAGAGATTCTTTGCCTGAGGTATTTTCTACTAGGGTTAGTTCGTATTTATCGCTCAATTTGGGGATGTAAGGAGTAAAAGAAATTTGACTAAAAATATCTTGCACTCGCTTTTCTAAATGAGAACAAAACTGTTTTTCTAAACGCGATCGCACTTCTGTCAGGCGATCGATCGCATCCTGAGACGCAGCAATCCGGCGCTGGGCCAACACTTGCTTTTCCTCATTCAGTTGCTGCTTGTCGATTTGCTTGTCCAAAGCGACTATCTGGGCAGTCAAACTCTCAATCTGCTGCTGGTTAGAGCCTGTTTCTCGGTGCAAATCGCCAATTTTTGCCTCAATCTCATCCAAACGCTTTTGCAAGCGACTGACATCGCCGTTAGGGAAGTTTTTTAGCTTGGTGTGAATGTCGTCTAACTGGCTTTCCACGCGAGAAAGTTCGGATCTACCGCGACTGATATTGCTTTGTTGGCGATCGATTTCGTCCCAAAAATCAGCTATTTGGCGATCGATCTCATTTATGCGATCGCTAATTCGGATCGTAGTTTCTTCCACATCCCCAGCACCGGCTTTATTCATCCAACCCGTGACATTTTTGCAAGCTTCTGAACCCTCCACCAATTGGGCACCGCAGATACACCGCTGCTGTACTAATAACTGTTCCAAAAATGGCCGTTGAATCCCCGAAAGCAACTCGCCTTTTTCCCGCAAATCAGCGATGAGCGTTTCAAATTCAGCCGCCACATCCGACATAAATATCGTATAACCGCGCACAGAAATTTCTCTTTTTATAGCATCTAAATGGGTAGCATTTTGTTGTTTAAGCAAAGTTTGCTGCATTTCTAATTCATTCCGCAATTTTTGCAACTCAGCAGAACCACTGAGTTCCAGCAAACTAGCATTTACTACTTTTTTTAATTCACCTTGGTTGGTCAATTCTTTCTCAACTTCTACTTGCTTTTGTAAAAGTTTATCTTTTTCTTCTTGAAGCTTTTGCTTTTCTTTTAAAAGTTTCTTGATTTCGGAACCGCCAATCGTTTTTAAATCATTTTCTAGAGACTTTTTGGCTTCTCCCAAATGTCGGATAGATCGACTCAATACCTCTACTCCCAGCAATTCCTTTGTAGCTTCAGCAATTTCTTCTTTCTTGTCGTGACGGACAATTTGCTCGATTCGTTCTCCATCAAAAAAGAAATATTGATGCAGACTTTCCGGCAAAATCCGCCCGATAATATCGTCTGGATGCTGCGCCGACGGCATCCAGCGCCCGTCATCTTTTGATATTTGCAAGAATAATTCGTTCTTGCCATGTTCTACATTATTTTCACCTTTATAAACGCGGCAAGCACGTCTTACTTTATAGCGACTTGTGTCATGTTCAAAAATAATCTCTACCCAACAATCTACTTTTTTGCCAGATTTGGCTTCCGCAAGGGCGCGTTTATTGAGTAATTGTTCTCCCACCGCAAAAGCTGCGCTGAATTTTTCATACAGCACCCAAGTAAAGCCGTTCATTAAAGCTGTTTTTCCGGCGCCGTTATTGCCATGAATTACTGTGATGTTTTGTTCGCCCCAAGCTAGCTTAATTTCGGGAGTTTGGCCGTAAAATTGCCGAAAATTGCACAGAACAATTGACATTAATTTCATAGAACCGCTTCCTTAATTATTTTCAAAATGTCATCGCTAATATAGCGGGGAACTCTCATATATAGTTTATCTTTTTCCAGTTCCAATACGCGCTCGATAATTTGTCTGACTTCCGGCGGTGCGCTGGTAATTGGTTGCTGTACGTCGCTCAAGTCTTTGTCAGTATGATAGCTGGAACGCTTTTCTGCTAAAATGGCGATCGGTACGGGTGCGATCGCACTATCTCCATATCTAAAAGCCATAACCAGATTTTCATTCATATTTTCAGTCATAAGAAGAAGGAAGAAGGAAGAAGAAGGAAGAAGGAAGAAGAAGGAAGAAGAAGGAAGAAGGAAGAAGGAAGAAGGAAGAAGGAAGAAGGAAGAAGGAAGAAGGAAGAAGGAAGAATGCTTATAGAGTTTGCTTTTGAGTTATCTGTATTTGACGTTGAATTAGGTGGATTTACTTATTTTATTGCAAATATTAAAAAATATAGGGGTTCTGCATGGCGAGAAACCCGGTTTCTACGAGTTTTGCTCTCCCCTCACGGAAAATCTACGAAGAAACCGGGTCTCTGGAGTCTGGGTGCGTCCGCGAATCAAATTAGCAACTCAAACCGCGATCGAATAATTATATCTTTTTAAGATAAACCGAACCTGAATAAATGTCAAATATCCAACAATCCATAACGTTTTTGAATTTGCACCAATTTGACCCTAGCTTCCCCAGCATTGTCAGCTAAATCGGCAAATTCCAGGAAGCGCTTTAACTCTTTTCGCAGCAAGTTACGCTCGACTTCTAAACTTTCTCGACCCAAATCTGGAGGCAAAACTATCATATCAAATAAAGTTGCCCTTTCTTTCCCCGGATGCGGCCGCAAGATTCGTCCTCGGCGCTGAACAAACTGGCGCGGATTGCTGCTACTTGCTAAAATTACAGCATGGCGAATTGCTGGAATATCAACGCCTTCATCTAAACAGCGAATCGCGACTAAACCTTGCAATTCTCCACTCTCAAATTGTTGGCGCAATCTTTCTCTTTCTGCTAAGGGAGTCGCCGCGGTATAAGTGTTAACTCGATAGCCTAATTCTGAACCCAATAATTTTGTGGTTTCTGTGAGTTGGCGGTGATTGCTGCGGCGCGCACCTGCTTCGATCGCACCGTCGCCGCAGTAAAATAATGTATGCGATGTGTCGAGACGGTGCATCATTAGTTCTCGCAACGCTGTTAATTTATTAGCCGCCGCCCCAATCAACCTAGCCCGCTGCATTAATAAGGTTGTTAAAGCATCATTTGGTTCTATTTTTTCCTCGCCCGACAGCGCCCAACCAATTTTTTTAGTTAAGTAGGAATATTTGCGGGTTTCGGATTCGGTCAATTCGACTAAAATCGGATAGTATAAATAATGTACTAATGCTTTTTGGCGGATGGCGTCGGCTAAGGTGAGTTCGGGCTGCAAAACAGGGCCGAAATAATCTAAGATAGCTTCAGTTCCCTGTTCGTCGAAGTGTCTTTCTGGGGTGGCAGAAAGGGCGAGGCGGAGCCCAATGTTGCGCGGTAAACTTTCTCCTAAACGAGGCGCGCCTAGGTTGTGTACTTCGTCTCCAATAATTAGGGCTTTTTCGGGGAAATACTGGATTTGCGATCGCAAACTATCCAACATTAATGTAGCGTTAGTTGTGATAATTGTGAGAAATGCGCGATCGCCCGTTAGCGAAGCCCTCGAAGAGGATCGCACTTCATACAAACCAGCAGCCAGCTTTTTTTGCCAACTGCGGGCGCTATCAAAAGCTAAAATAGGTTTTAAACCAAATTTCTCCGATTCGCGCGCCCACTGATTCACCAGATGGCAGTACGGGCAAATTACGAGCAGGACTTGAAGGTTAATTTTATTGTATAATTCAGTGGCGATCGCCAGCGCAGTAATCGTCTTGCCGCTACCCGTCGCCATCTTCAGCGTACCGCGTCCCTGATTTGCAAACCAATTATCCACCGCCTGTTGCTGATACTGTCGCAATTGCAGCGATGGCGGCATCCTCGGGAACCCAAATTCCGAATTATTGGCTGTTAAGTGATTCACCTTTAAATGCCGTTAGATGCAACTTTATCCTGATTCAACTGTAACTCATTTCTAATTAAAACTTAACAGATCGAACAAATTTGCCGCGGACAGTTGCAAATCCGACAGCACATGGAGTACAGGTAAAACATCTTCATTCTCTTTAATTTCAGGTTCCTGCTGCGGTTGAAAAACAATTACTAATTGTTCTTCCGGGTCAATCAGCCACCCCAGTTTAGTCTGATTTTTGAGACAAAACAAAATTTTGTTAATTACGCGACTGGAACTTTGATCCGGCGATAAAATCTCAATTATCCAATCCGGTGCAATTTGAAAGATATTTTCAATTTTTCCATTAGCATTCAGAGGAATCCGAGACCACTCGAATACTGCTATATCTGGAACAATAGAACGTCCATCAAAAGTGCAGCGCAGTTCAGGAAAAGCAAAAGCTAACTTTTGCGGTTCTCCCACCTGATTAATTCTATTCCCAAAACGGGTTTGCAGTGTGCTGTGTTTTCCTTGCGGCATAGCTTTTTGATAAATTTGACCGTCAACATACTCGCTAGCCGGCTTCGTTTCTGGAAGCACCAAAAACTCTTCCAGAGAAATCTTGGACGGAGACTGAATTGACGTTAGCATAAGCGATTAAACCCTCAAAAACTCTTAAAAATTAACATCGCCGTCAGTTTCCCAATCAGGACAACTATCCGATTCCACACCAGTAGGGTGCATCGCACAAACCAACAAATTTCCGCCGTAAACTTGACCGTGATAGTTCATACAACCGCGACAAACCGGATGCTGCGTTGGCGAAGGGTCTACATAAGTCACAAACGATGAATCTATCTCATCAAAATCAGGCTCAAAGTCCCGGCAAATTTCGATTATTGGTTCGAGAAATTCATTTAAATAACCATCAAATTCATTTAAATAACCATCAACTTCAACAATCAGGTTATTTTGTACTTGTTCTGTAAACTCTTCCGAAATTTTTGCCAAAACGTCCAGCATTTCGACAAACTCTTCGCCGATGTCGGTGAAAAAATGCTCTACTTCAGAAACAGCATTTTCCATGACTTCAAAAAAATCTTTAGACCAATCTTCCATAAATTTGACGGCTTACTATGGCAAAATCTTTAACAGATAAGTGGAGCCTGCCTCCAGGGAAGCGATCGCACCTACTCTCAATTCTATTACCTATTGCGGTATATCCACCCACATCTGACAGAGAAGATATTCAAAAAGGGAACTCAAGATTATTATCCTGAGTTCCCTTCATGCTTTGCTGCGCGAGCTTTTTTCGCTTAATCGCGCTTGAGCCGCCGCAATTCGTCTTGTAAATTCTGTACCTGTTCGCGGAGCTTGTCTACGCCGCCGGTTTCTTTAGTTTCTTTTGTAGAAACTTCTTCTTCCTCAGAAACAATTTCAATCCGCCGAGGTTCAGCGGGTTTTTTGTCCCCAGCAGCTTCTACAGGTGGTTGCTGCTGCTGAGCTTGTTGCACCATATCATCAACAAAGCGACGAGCTTCTTCTGTTGACATCTCACCGCGCTTCACCAATTCATCTGCCAGCTTTTGGGCTTCAGTGCGTAATTCAGTTAACTTGCTGCCAGCTTTTTCACCAGCGTAGGAAGCTAGCCCGACACCAAGGTAAACTGCTTTTTGTAAAATATCTCCGAAACCAGGCATAGGAACTACACCTCATAAAACTGGGTGAACCGGAGACCACGCCTATTACAAGCATCCCGTGTTGCTGCTACCTTCCGGTCCTGACAAGATTTGGGCGTTGGAATCGCGTGGATCCAGTTCATTTACGAGTATAACACAGTTATTTATTCTTCAACCACACACCAGTGATAAATTTCATAAATAACGCAACCGTTCTTCACCAGCGGGTCTTCAGCGACGATCGCCTTTGCCTCATCCATCGAAGCCGCCTCAAACATCAACATACCGCCGCCCCGCCTCGCCCAGTAGCCAGTTTTCGCTCGGTGTCCTTTAGAAATCAAATCTCGGACATAAGCTCTGTGAGCTGGCACGTGCTGGTCAAACACAGGCTTTTCGACAATTCCTTGCTCAATTTTGACAAACCAAGGCATTTTAAATTTTAGATTTTAGATTTGGGATTTTGGATTGTAGATTGGGAATGGGTGTTTTGGTGCGGGGCATTGAGGAAATACTCGATCGCCCGTACTCGGCCATTCCTTCCTTAATTCGATGCTATCCCATGCACCTGTCAAAACAAAGATTTTTTATAGCTTTAGTGGCGCCAGACGATATTCAAGAGCAGATTACCGAGATTAAACTGTATTTTGCCGATCGCTACAACAGCCGTGGTGCTTTGAATTCGCCACCCCACATCACACTGCAACCTCCCTTTGAACGGCCTGCGGCGGATGTGGCGCAATTAGAGGAAAGTCTCAGGGCCTTTACTGCAAATCGGCTCCCAATTCCCGTTACGCTATCCGGTTTTGCCGCTTTCGCACCCCGCGTCATTTATGCGGATGTTGTCAAATCGCCCCAATTGCTGGAGATGCAAACAGATTTGATGAGTTATGTCGCGGCAAATTTAGGAATTGTCGATCGCATTTCTCAGACTCGCTCATTCGTACCGCACATGACTGTAGCGTTTCGCGATTTAACTGAGGAGAATTTTCAAACGGCTTGGCTGGAATTCGCAGCGCGCGAACTCCACTTTCAGTTTACCGCCGCTGCCTTAACCTTACTGCTTCACGACGGCAGCCGCTGGAACATCAGCCAGCAATTTCCGCTTGGCGCCTAAACTCTCTCTTCTTTCTCTTCCTTCGCGGACTTCGCGTCTTCGCGGTTCGTTTCCCCAAAAAAATCTTGCTAGCAAATCATCATCAATCAACACTTCGGACACTTTCAGAGGCGACTCGCGGGGGGCGAGAAACCGGGTTTCTACGAGTTTTTGGATTTAGTGACGAGAAATATTCATAGAAACCCGGTTTCTGAGGTTGCAAGTGCATCCACTACAAACCTATAGCCCAATACGGTTGACTTAAGATGGTCATTGCGAGGAACGAAGCAATCGCAGTATATATTTTTCATAGCGATTTACCCCCAGGGCGGTCTTAAGTAAACGGTATTGACCTATATTTCGAGTTCCCATAGGAGGTACTCATGGCCTGCGTGGCCTGCGTGGCCTCCGTGGGCATAGTGCATATCTCACCATGCTTGAGAACCGCTATATCAAATTCTGCCAATCCCGTTTCAATCGCGCTATCAATTGCGAACGGCAGTACGTATTAGAAGTATATTTGAAGGTGTGGGTTCTCAATCATGAGGTAGTTGATGTATCAGAATTCTTCAAAAACTTCCCGATCGCTAGCGCAATCATCTCTTTGTCTTCGAGATCCCGAACCGATCAAAGCTTAAGGAAAGCTTTGGATCGGCGATCGCCCTACCAGAACGAGTCGAGGTTCAATTCCCACCATCAATGCCCTTATAGGACGGCTTGAGGAGGCTCTTTTCCAGAGAAGCCACCGGGAACATAATTCCGGGCTTTTTTGTGGGATGGTTTAGCGTATTGAATACCCTGTCCCAAAATCCTTGAATGCCGTAGTTTCCCTTAAACCGAGAGTGGTGGAGATCGTGAAAATCCGAGGAAATGAAAAATATTGACAGAGAACTGTGACCTTCTAGGTTGTAAGCATTCCCGATAATAGTCCAGGCGCACAATTGAGCAATATCGTATCCGAATACAAAAACAGGCAAAACGTCTGCAACGGTGACGATAGCATATTCAAGCAGGCTTTTATGACCGGCAACAAAACTCGATGAATCCAGGAAGTCGTGATGTTTGAGATGTATTTCCTGAAAGAACTTTTTGTGAAAGAGCCAATGGGTAACGTAAAAGCAGAAATCCGCCGCAATTATTCTCATCAAGAACCATTCAAGATTTAAGAGCCAGCTATTTCCTCGATGAACTTCGGGAGCTAGGTACAGGATAATCGCTGCTGCTGCTAAACTTTTAATTTCTCCGGCCAGGATTCCTCGAACAGTAAATGCAGGGAACGGTTGTTCTTTCACTTTCTTGACTCTGACATTGAATCTTTGCCACCAAGTCTCGTTGGTTTTAAGAACTTTTTCAATAACAATACCGATGCTGTAGAATGAAACCGACCCAACCAACCAGTACAGTAAAACCTCGGCGGTAAAGTCGAGATGGATTTTGTTCGAGAGCCAATAAATTAACTGCTGGAGCAGGGTACAAGCAATAGCAACTTTGATGAAAAACTCTATTTCAAAAAACAAATTAAATAGTTTTACTATTACTTTATCCTTGAAAAGTACAGTTTTTTCAGGGCAATCATTGAGTGGGTTCGGGGGCTGAGATCCGGGACTAAGCATTGTTTTTTTTCACGTTTAGTTATCTGGGTACAAGGAAATACAGTGGCTATCGGTTTGGCAAGGTAGGTGGTGAAAGCTAAAAAGCTTGACAGTCAAATGATTCAGTGTGCCTCACCTGGTAAGAAATGCAGCAGCGCAACTTTGCTCTTCCGAAGGGAGTAAGCTGTTTTACCCTTGATTAGGGTATAATAAAAGGTTAACTCAGTCAATCACTACAGCATTTCAGCATAAGATTATAGCGGTTCTCAAGCGTGGTGAGGTATGCCCGCAGAGACCGCGGAGGCCATGAGTACCTCCTATGGAAGCTGGAAAGGCTATATTTAAAATTGAAAGTAAAACAGCTTAGCGATCGCGCCGAGGGGGACTGGCAAGTGCCACAGTTCCATAAACCGCAATTCCCGACTCTTTCAATGTTTTAATTGCCGACTTGACAGTAGTACCGCTAGTGTAAATATCATCAACCAACAAAACTGGATTGCGCGGGAGACGGCGCCGAAAATCTTTCCCCAAAATTAAAGCATCTTTCATTTCCGCTTGCCGCTGCTGTGCTGTCAGAGCGAATAAAGCCTGAGTATTTTTCACCCGCTCCAAACCGTGCCGCTGCAAAGGCAAACCAGTCAGCTCGCAAAAACTTTCCGCCAAAAGTTCCGCCTGATTGAAACCCCGTTCCTTGACCTTTGATTTGTGCATGGGAATCGGTACAACTGTTAAATTGTCAATAGCTAATTCGGGAAAACTCAGCCAAGATTCTGCCAGCCAGCCACCGAGAGGTTTTGCTAATTGTGGATTTCCTTCATATTTTAAAGCTGCGATCGCCCGTTTGAGAGTCCCGCCGTACTCCCCCCACACAAAAACACGCTGTTGGGAGGCCCAAAATCGACCGGGATCGGGTAGCTGACATTGCTGAAGTTGCTTGTAGCAGTACCCACAAAACTCCTCGGTAGCCGATCGCTGACAAAGAGGACAGTTAGACTTAAGAAATAGATTGAGAAAAGATTTGACTAATCCCGTCCAATTTCGCTCGTTCATCGTAAAATTGTGGTATGTGATTAATGGGAAAAACTATCAAAATTAAATCAGTTTCCAAGGACAGGCTCCCAGCGTGACAAATCTCTACTGGCTAGACAAAATTCAACCTTCAGACCGAGATGCAGTGGGAGAAAAAGCATTTTACTTAAGCTGTTTACTCGCCCAAAATCATCCCGCTGTACCGGGTTTTGTCGTGCCGACTACAACATTTTCGCAGTTTTTAGAGTCGATCGACTGGCTAGAACCGCTGTTGGCTGACTGGCCCCACTCTTCGCTACACTTGAATGTCGATGAACCCAGACAACTGCAATCGATCGCTCGCAGCATCCGCCACCAAATCCTCACCGCCAAACTGCCAGATGCACTACTCTCCACCCTAGAGTCTGCTGTTTGTCAGCTCAACTCCCAAGCCTTAATTTTTCGCCCTTCCCTGACTTCCTGGAACCCGAAAACAACCGGAATCCTGGAATCTCACGCAGTAAGTGCCGAACCAGAAGCCATTGAAGCCGGACTCAAACGCGCTTGGGCAGAATTGTTCAGAGCCAGAAGTCTATTTTACTGGCAGCGGTGCGGCATGAAGATACAGCAAATCAATCCCGTAGTTTTGGTGCAGCCCCTCGCCCCAGCCATCGCTGCGGGCGAGGTGAAAATTAACGCGGGTGCAGCCTGGGAAATT
This sequence comes from Microcoleus sp. PH2017_24_DOB_U_A, assembly GCF_020738205.1. Classification (NCBI taxonomy): domain Bacteria; kingdom Bacillati; phylum Cyanobacteriota; class Cyanophyceae; order Oscillatoriales; family Microcoleaceae; genus Microcoleus; species Microcoleus sp. PH2017_24_DOB_U_A. The sequence goes on along the minus strand of NZ_JAEQCT010000054.1, from coordinate 19,699 downwards.
CAAGCCACCAGCGGTTTGGGACTGTCCCTCGCTCGGGGAGAAACCATCCCCGATTACTATCAAGTCCAGCCCGAAACAGGGACGGTTAACTTCCAGCGGCTCGGTTACAAAACATTAGCATACAATCTCAAAACCGGGGAGGGAAAGCCGAAAAAAAAACCGCAGAGCGGAAATTGGGAAAGCCGAAACATTACCAATTCTGCATTGTTAATTCCCGATTTTGCTGGCAGTTGCGTGGAACTTTTGGCGCTGGGAGAGAAATCGCAAACTGAATACGTTTTAGAGGAATCGCAATTGCAAAAACTCATTGAATTGAGCAAAAAAGTAATCGCCGAATTTGACTGTAATGTAATCTTGGAGTGGACGCTAAACCAGACAACAAACAGTAGCGATCCGCAGTTTTATTTTACTCAAATGCGTCTTTTTAAACGGGAAAAAGTGGCGCCCTCCCGGGAAAAAGCGATCGCCAAAACCCGAACTCCTGCTATCCTCAAAGGTTTGGGCGCCGCCTCAGGAAAAGCCGAAGCAATTGCCCAAGTTATGACTAATTCCCACCCAGAAAACGCGGACTTCTTAGCCGGAGGCATTTTGGTAGCCCGCACAATCGATCCGAATTGGCTGCCTTGGTTGAAAGTTGCTGCTGGGATAGTTGCCGAACAAGGAGGGATGACAGGCCACGGCGCCATTTTAGCGAGAGAATTGGGAATTCCTGCGGTTGTGGGAGTTGTCGGGGCGACTCGCGCGATCGCCTCGGGGGATTCGGTATTGGTAGATGGCGATAGCGGAGAAGTTTTTGCCCTCGCTCCACATCCGGCGATCGACACAGCAGACAGCAACCCGCTTCAGGAAACGCCAAACAATGCGGATACATACAGTACAGCAGCAAAAATGTCAATAGCCAACCACCAATTTTCAATATCAGAGCGATCGTCCAATCCCGCATCCTTACCTCGACGGGCAGAATCTCCCGAATCAGTTTGGGGCGCGCCAACGGCAACTCAACTGCTGGTTAATGTCAGCCAAACAAGTTCGATCGATCGCCTCAGAAATCTGCCCATCGACGGCATCGGATTATTGCGATCGGAATTGATGGCATTGGAAGCTTTGGACTGTCAAAACCCCAAAATTTGGCTGCAAGATGGTCGCCAATCGGAATTTGTCGATCGCATGGCAGATTGTCTCAGTTTATTTGCCGCAGCGGTAGCACCGCGACCAATATTTTATCGCTCTCTCGACTTGCGCGACTCAGGATCTCATGGCAGTTTCAGCGATACCTTTGAACCGGAGTTATTTGATTGGGAGTTGTCCGTACTTCAAAAAGTCTGCGAGTCTGGTCATACAAATGTCAATTTAATTTTGCCTTTCATGCGCTCCGTAGACGAATTTGTCTACTGCCGCCAGCGCTTAGAAACTATTTGGAAAAATCGACCCGACCAGTTTCAAATATGGATTATGGCGGAAGTTCCTTCGGTATTATTTTTATTGCCAGATTACGTAAAAGCAGGAGTTCAAGGAATTTCCATCGGCACCAACGATTTAACTCAGTTTCTGTTAGGCATTCACCGCAACTCCCAACAGGTAGCAGGTGGTTTCAACGGACGCGATCGAGCAGTAATGAGGGCGATCGAGCAATTAATCCGACAAGCCAGGGCTGCGGGGATTCCTTGTTCTATCTGCGGCGATGCTCCAGCTTTGTATCCCGAGATAGTTGAATCCTTGGTGCGGTGGGGGATTTCGTCTATTTCGGTGAATGTCGATACTGTAGAACAGACTTACAGGGCGATCGCCCGCGCCGAACAGCGCCTGTTGCTAGATGCCGCGCGCGCGATCGTTAAAAATTAACCAGCATCCCGCCAGCCCAGCACAAAAATTATTATTGCGATGCAAACAGCAACAATATTTAACCATGATTACAAAAACCCGGTTTCTGCATAGATATATTGCCTTCCATCCTTGAGTGGTTCAGTGATACCGCATTTGGAAACCTAAATCCTCAATTAAAAACATCAGATTTTCAAGCTAGCATAGAAATATCACCGACACTTTAACCGGAGGTAGAAACAGTCAGTAACCCAGCCCTAAAGGGACTGAGCTTGCAAGAGCGATCGAGTAAGCTATGCTGACCAGCCTAAGTCTTAACTGACTACGTTATTTGAGTCACGACACCCTGTGGATACGAAGCTAGTCCCCTGCTCTGTCGCTGAAGGTTAAACAGTCTTAGGGTCACTGAGGCAGTGCTTTCAGCCTAACAAGCTCTTATAACATTGACCGACAAGCTAACATTACCCCGAAAGGGAGGCTCGACAAGAGCAAAAATTATGCGATCGCGAGTTGCAAGGTTTGAGGCGGTAACTGTCCTGCCCTTAAGTACATTACAAAAGTACACCAAATCAAGCAACTCCAAGGCGGTAATGCATAAATGGATAGAGAAAGATTCAAGGCGGTTGAAACCGCCCGTGTTGTTTTCCTCTCAGGTCTTTCATACGCTGAGCTTCCCACTTACCGAGCTTTTTTGTGAAATCAAAAATTATTGCAACCGCAGCAATACTTGCTGCCCTCGGCTGTCTGCATCCCCATCCAGCATTATCTCAACCTGCAACTGACGGCGGTACAAAACCAGGATTTTGGCAACCTCAAGCACAGGTTGACTATACTCGCAACATTACCCTGAGACTGTTAAATGAAACCGGATTAAACCTAGAATACGGTCAATCAGGTGTCGGCTTGTCATCCTTGCCAGTTGGAGCTAGCAAAAATATCATGGTTCGCGTCAGCAACCGCACCGGAGACATTGCCAATATTCCGATTAATGTCAAAGGAGGAACCACAACTTTGAAATACGACTATAACGTTGATGCCAAGGAAAACATTGTGACGGTTCGCATCACCACATCAGACGGCCGCACTAGGCAAGATCGGTCAGTTTATATTGATGAAAAAGGGCGAATTTACTCTTTTTAAAGAACGAAAATTTAATAACTTACACTCTTGAAAGTGGGATGGGGCAGAAGAGCCCGTTCTTTCTGGACGGGCGGGACGCCCATCCCACAAACTTGTGGAAGTTATTTAATTTTCATTCCTAATATCCGCTGTTCCTATTCATGCCTGGGCCTCGATTTCCCTCTTCTTTCGGTTTAGCTTTGTTCACTCGCAAGGGGCGTCCCATCCACTCTGCACCGTCTAATTCGGTAATTGCAGCGTCTTCTTGGGCATCTTCCATCATCTCGACAAATGCAAAGCCGCGCATCCGACCGGTTTCCCTGTCGGTAGGTAAGACAACTCGCTTGACTGTGCCGTACTCTGCAAATACTGATTTCAGGTCTTCTTCGGTGGCGCGGTAGGACAAATTTCCAATATAGATAGTCATGTCGATCGAACTAAACTTGTTGTGCTATACATAATAACCGGTTCATTTGACTCTCAAGTGCCATCTCGCTTAAAACTGACCAGAAAGAATTGGTTGAAAGCCCGCCCGCCCGATCGGGAGAAATTAAAATCAGACTATTCATTACTCCAATACTCGGACTTAAGGGTAGAGGTCGCTCTCCTTCTGTCAACTGTCAACTGTCAACTGTCAACTGTTGAAGGATCGCCTTTGAACTAAAAGGGTTTGCCGCACCGACAAACCCTTTCTACTGACTGCAATAGTTAGTCCTTTTGCTTAGTCGATCGAGATCGACTGAGGCCCCGTGCTTTTAGCGTTGGTGGCTTCGGCTGCGGGAGGAGTGTAGGAAGTTGAACCGGCTTGCTCATCGATCCAGCTTCTAACGGGATCTTCGTGAAGGTTGAGTCGAAGCAGGCCAGAAAAAAATCCGCCCGCAAAGGCGATCGGCTGTTGGATCAATTCTTTGACCACTGGGATGAGTTCGTCGAGGAACATTCAAGAGTCTCCTTGTGCTGCTGGGGTTCTATCTTTACTGTACCGTTTGTACGGAGATGCTGGCAGCAGACTGCAAAAAAAGGGCGATCGAGCCTGTTAAAGATGGGCAAGCTCATGCTGCAAAAAACGCTTGCCGGAAAATTGTCGGCAAATGATTTACAATGCTAATCTGTTTGTTTACAAAATTTTATGTGCCGTTTGCTTGGCTACCTCGGCGAGCCGATTTTACTCGATTCTATTCTGTACAAGCCGGAACATTCGCTAATTGTGCAGAGTTACCAGCCCCGCGAAATGACTTCGGGCTTGCTCAATGCTGACGGTTTTGGTATCGGTTGGTATCACCCGCACCTCGATACCGATCCGTTTACTTATAAAAATGTACAGCCAATTTGGAACGACATCAATCTGCCGAGTATCAGCCGATATGTTGAATCCGGCTGTGCGATCGCCTATGTTCGCAGTGCAACTTCAGGACAAGCTCTAGATTTGAGCAACTGTCAGCCGTTTCAACACGATCGCCTGTTGTTCGTACACAACGGCTTTGTGCAGAATTTTCGCAAAAGTCTTTACAGACCAATTCGCGATCGGCTCAACGATACCCTTTATCAATCAATTAACGGTACTACAGATTCAGAGCACATCTTCGGCTTATTTGTCAATGAATTAACAGCCAGCAATCTGAGCCTAAAAGCTGCTTTGCAAAACTGCCTGAAAACTTTGGCTGAACTAGCAAACGCTCACCAAGTTGAATTTTCAGCAAATATTATTATCAGCGACGGACAGCAGCTCGTTGCATCTCGTTTTGCTTTCCCAAAAGTCCCTCCTTCCCTGTATTGGCTGCGGGACGATTTAAATTTCCCCAATTCTGTCATCATTGCTTCTGAGCCTTTATTTGGTGGCAATTGGCACGAGTGTCCAGTCCAGAGCACGATCAGTACGGGAGTAGACGGTGAGATCGAAATCAATCCAATCTTGTAAAGAGGCAATTTATCAGGATTTGCAGCAGTGTCGCCGCGGCACTTTTCAACTATTTGCAGACATCGATTACAATACTTTCTGCCGTCAAGCCCATCCAGATTTTAGTCCGGTTGGTTGGCATTTAGGTCACATTGCTTATACTGAGGATTTGTGGCTGTTGCAGAAATGTGGTGGGTTCAAGCCAGTTTTTCCTGAGTATCACCAACTGTTTGCTGCGGATATTTTGCCGAAAAAACAACGAGTTTTTTTGCCTGCGCTACCAGAAGTTGAATTGTATCTGGATGCGGTGCGAAAAAAGGTGTTAGATTATTTGGACGTTGCGCCGATCGCACAACAGGAACGTCTCTGGCGGTTTATTATTCAGCACGAAAGTCAGCACTGCGAAACAGTTGCTTTCGTGCTGCAAATGCTAAGGAAGGAAGAAGGAAGAAGGAAGAGGGAAGAAGGAAGAGGGAAGAAGGAAGAGGGAAGTTCGGCAACGAGCAGTGTACAAGATGTAACGGATTTAACGGATAGAAGTAAGGAGGAAGAAGGAAGATTAATTCCCAATTCCCAATTCCCGATTACCAATTCCCAATTACCCATTACCAATTACCCATTACCCATTACCGATTCCCCAGAGATTGAGATTCCCGGCGGGGAATTTTATATGGGAAGCGATGCTGCTGAAACTTTGGATAACGAGCGATCGCGCCATCTGTGCGATCTAGAAGCATACGCGATCGATCGCTATCCGGTCACTTGCGGTCAATACCGAGATTTTATGACATCCGGCGGCTATCAGAACCGCGATTGGTGGTCTGCTGAGGGCTGGGAATGGCAAAAAGTTCATTTAGTCGATCGCCCGCTTTACTGGTCAGAAAACCCTGCTTTCAACAACCATCCAGTTTGCGGCGTCAGTTGGTACGAAGCCGAAGCTTACTGCAACTTCGTCGGGAAGCGCTTACCATCGGAAGCCGAATGGGAAAAAGCAGCAAGTTGGGATCCCACAAATCAGACAAAACTTACCTATCCTTGGGGAGAAACACGGCCAAATGCCAGCCTGTGCAATCACGGCAATCATCTTGCCAATACCTCCCCCGTTGATGCTTTTCCAACGGGAGCAAGTCCAGCAGGCTGTTGTGATATGTTGGGCAATGTCTGGGAGTGGACAGCTTCAACCTTTGACGCCTATCCAGGATTTGAAAGTTATCCTTATCGGGGATACTCTGAAGTCTATTTTGATGGAGAACATCGGGTTTTGAAAGGCGGGAGTTGGGCAACTTTTCCTCAGGCACTGCGATCGACTTTTCGGAATTGGTACTATCCGGGCGTGCGGCAAATTATCGCGGGTTTTCGCTGCGCCACAACTACAATCACATAGGTTTGTAGTGAGGAATGCGAGTCCTCTAATTTTATGCGGACTAAAGTCCTCACTACGAACCTGTAAGATTTAAATTTAAAAAATAAAATTTATTTCCAGTTAATTTTAGACAATATTTGTTTGTCAAACACCAAAACTTTTTTCCACTTAAAAATACTAGGTTAAAAAAGGTTTGTAAATGATTTAATAATTTAGGTTGATATTTGTTGAATTTTAATTTGTGGACGCGACTCGCCATCGGGTGAGAACATACAGAACGGAGAGCGGCCTCAAAAATCTAGCTTGAGTGCGATCTTCAGCAACGCAACTGTGTGCTATATCAATTTGTGCATCTTAATTTTACTCTATGAAATCTCCAAGACTTTCCGACAAGACAAACCCAGCGTCAACCAAAGAAAACCGGCTGCACTTAGAGCGGCTGGTGAGCGCTGTGGCACCGACACCCGCAGAAATCAATGCTGGCAGCGATGCAATTACCGGGTTGACTCAAAACCCCAAAACCCTGCCTCCCAAGTATTTCTACGACGATCGCGGCTCGAACCTCTTCGAGTTGATTTGTCAGTTGCCGGAATACTACTTAACGCGCACTGAGACGGCAATTTTGCAAGAGTGTGCAGGGGCGATCGCGCATTTGACGGGCCCGTGCGAAATCGTCGAACTTGGCAGCGGCAGTTCCACCAAAACCCGGATTCTCCTCGATGCTTACAGCAAATTGGAATATCCGCTGCACTATTTGCCGATCGACATCAGCCCCACTATCCTAGAAAGCAGCGCTTGTCAACTGTTAGCAGATTATCCATCGCTCCAAATTCACGGACTTGTCAGCACTTACGAATTAGCCTTAGCTAAAATTGCCCCGTCGCCATTGCCAACCCGAATGATTTGCTTTCTAGGCAGCACCCTCGGCAATCTCAACCATCAAGAATGCGATGTATTCTTCTCGCAAGTTGTCGGTGCATTGCAGCCGGGAGAGTATTTTTTGCTGGGAATTGACTTAGACAAATCTAAGGATATTTTAGAGCCGGCCTACGATGACAGTCAAGGAGTGACCGCAGCCTTTAACTTGAATATGCTGCGACATTTAAATCGGAAGTATCAGGGAAATTTTGATTTAGCGCAGTTCGAGCATTGGGCTTTTTACAATCAAGAACAATGTCAAATTGAAATGCACTTGAAAAGTAAGAAAGCGCAAACAGTCAACTTGCGCGCGCTCGATTTAACGGTTGAATTTGCCGCCGGAGAAACTATCCGCAGCGAAATTTCGCGCAAGTTTAATCTCAATACTGTAAAGGCAGATCTTTCGCAGCGCGGTTTAAAGCCGGTGCAAGTTTGGACAGACCCAAATCAGTGGTTTGGCTTGATGCTTTGTCAGTTGACAGTTGACAGTTGACAGTTGGCAGTTGGCAGTTGATAGTTGGCAGTTGGCAATTGTTATTTGTTATTTTTGAATATCTCCCAATAATCAGTAACTACTGACTACTGACTAATAATGACTAATGACTGCTGACTAATGACTAATATCATTTCCGGCTGCATCGGAATAATATATTTGGATGATATCAGTGCGAGCGTCTCGCTCGCGGCATAGATCGCTCGCGAGACGCTCGCACTCTTATAATTACGATGCTGCCGGATTTGATATAATGACTGCTGACTACTGACTGCTGACTACTGACTAATGACTACTGACTAATTAACAAATCGGCCGCTGTCCGGGTTTTACGGCGTGAATGTACTCGCTGCCGGATGTCGGCCATCCCCGCTTGTAATAGGCTTCCTCGGGCTTCCCCCAGCCCAACTGCAACAAAATTTCGAGAAAATCCAACTTTTCCCACTTCGAGAGACTCGCCCATTCTGTACGCTGGGCTAGAGCTTCTACGTCGATCGGCTCGATCGCTCGAAAATCCTTCCCACTATTAATACTCAAATACAAATCCATCCCCGCAGTTACCCGCTCCCAGAATTCCAACATCGCAGTCTTAGCAGCCTTCAGCGTCATCAAATCGATCGGTAGAGCGATTAATTCGTCATCCACTGCCGGGTAGCGCAGACTATTGCCTTTAACCGTCATTTCCCGCCAGACAATCCCAGAAACTTGATGTTCCCGCTGGTATTCATGCACGGCTGCCTTAAAATTTTGATAAGCAGTGAACTTTTGAACGCCCTCAGATTTGAGAAAGCGATCGATCACGGGGTTTCCTGTAGCAGGAGTTTCAGTCAAATTGAGGCGTCGCCCGTGCAAGCAGGCTTGGCGCTCTTCTGCGAGGATGTTAATGAGTTCCGCCGTGCTGTAGATCTTGGGCATCTTTATTCAGGCAAAATCTATTGATTTGCGGGTCTGGCTGGTTTGATCTGCTAATTTTCAGTAAAGATTATTTGTTTTTTTGAGCAATATCACTTTTGCGTTATTGTAACTTTTCTTTGGAGTTAATTCTAGTTTTGATAGTTTACAGGAGTTGCGCCCATAAATCCCGAAAGCTTCTTGAAAAAAGCAGTTGATCGCGATACAGAATTGCGAGTTAGGCTGTCCGCTGCGCGGCGGGCGTACCTCGTGGAATTTTTCGCCAACAACAAAGCCCCCTCACTCGAAGGAGGGGGCTAAACTGAGTTAAAGGTTTGGCAGTTGTATTTAGCGAGTCCAACAGCCCGAAAAAAAAGCAGCATTCGCACTTGCTGTCAACTACCAAAATTCAAATTTTCAGTCTCAAAGCTTAGTATCGTCGTGAAGAGCGATTGTTGTCGCCCCAGCCACCGCCACCCGAGGAGCGTTTGTTGTTGTTTTCGCGAGGTTTGGCTTTGTTGACTTTCAAGTCACGGCCCATCCACTCAGCACCGTCGAGGGCTGCAATGGCTGCTGCTTCTTCTGCTTCGCTGGCCATTTCGACAAAAGCAAAACCCCGCATTCTGCCTGTTTCCCGGTCCACTGGCACTTGGACGCGGCTTACAGTTCCGTACTCGGCAAATACTTCGTTGAGGTCGTCTGATGTGACCTCATAAGAAAGATTACCCACGTAAATCGACATAAAATCTCCAGAATCTATTAGGGTGCAGAGACTTAGATTCGGAGAGAGGCTTGTAAATAAACACCAACAAACTACGCAACCGAATTTAATTCTTGAAAAACTACTATAACATGAAGCCAGCAGAATCAGCAATTGCCTGTCCTAATTTTCAAATTAGGGTGCCGTCGGGCAATCTCCCGCGGAAAGTATTCTTGATAACTGACATATTGCACTGTTAGCCTCATCACCTTGGTTTTTTGCTGTGCGATCGAGCTGAGGGCTAATTTTTTTCGTTCCTGTTAGCAGGTGGATGGGGTTTTATTGAAAATATTGCTCTCGATCGTTATATTGAGATCGGGCACTTTTCGGGTTGCATAGATATCCTGCCTGTAACACCAGAGATCAATCTTTTTAGCCTCGGATTCATGTGTTGACTGAATTTCTAATCTCTGATATCCCGTCTCCGATCGCATTAAATTTAGCGCCCTGTAATGGCGACCCAAAAATAATTCTCAAAAGAGTTCTTAGGAATATCTACACGCATTTTTCTACCCCAAGTATAAACATCAAAACTAACGCGAGATCGATCGCCCTTTCGATCGCTTCCCTCATCAATTGCGACATTTCCCAACAGCGCCACCCAGTGACTCGGATAAGGGATCAGCGGCGGTTTGTTTTGCAGCATTCCCTCAGCGGTAATCAAAGCAAAAGCAAATCCCCCAGCTTTGAGCGCCTCATCGGCGGCCCGCAGCGCTGGAATATCGCCACTGAAATAAGCGTATTGATACTCCCCACCGATGAATCGGGGGGATTCTTGATTAAGACCACAAAGGGACTTTCAAAGGCGTTAACAAAGCACCTCTACTGACTTCTTTGAGACAAAGCCCCAAAGTTGCCGCTACTTTTCTACCGATATTAGCTGCACCGTTGCAGTCGGCATTGATTAACAAACCTTCAAGGGTGCGATACAATCCGCGCTTAACTCGTTTACCGCTTGACTGCCACCCTTCTGGTTTTTCGCAGAATTTAGGTAGCACGTCCCGATCGACAAATGAAGCTTTAGAAGTATATGATTCTTCGGTCACGACAAACCGAATCCCGTATTTTTCGCACAATTGAGCGATTCTATCCTTGAGTCTACAAGTTGGAATTTGAACAAACTTTTGGTTAGTTTGAGAACCCAGATTGAGACCATTTTTCATCCCCACATTCCAACCGAATATCACAGTACCTAGATTGTTAGCTAAACAATGAGCAATCACCTTCCGAGCAGCTTTGTTAACAGCATCTCGCATTGTGCGATTGCGATTTTCTGTCAATCTCTCCAGTCGTTTTGACCAATAACCATTCGCTTTCCCGGACATCAAAAACGCAACGCGCTTATTATATCCTTGATTGAGCGACTTTAGGTGCAACCCATCAACGATAAAGCTAGTCCCAGTATTGCTTACACAGGTTAGCCAATTGTTCATTCCGTGGTCGATCATCAAAGCTTTAGATGGATCTACATCTGCTTGAACCTGCTCAGTCTTGTAGATTAATTCCAAGTAAAAGCAGCCGTTTCTAGGCAGGATTCGATATTCTCTGATTGCTTTGTGGTCTAAGTTTGTGGGCCTAGGTAGATAGAAAGCATCCAGTCCGAACCAAGCTTTAACTTTGGTGCCGAGTGGAAATCTTAATAACCCGTCTTTAAGCTTCACAGAGCGAGCTGTATACGTTACTAAAGCTAGACCACCCTGTCGGTAATTAGGTAGTCTCGGTCTTTGAGTTACTGTCCCTTCTTTTATGCCTTTTAATAGTCCAATATAGGATTTGAAAGATTCGGCAACAGTAGTTAAAATCTGCTGTGCGGTATCCGAATAGAATGCTTTATAGTGCAAATTTCGGTTCTCCGTACCTAGCACTTTATGCAAATCTGCTCTCCCCGGTATTTTACCTGTTTTAAAATACATTTGACGAGCATAATAAATACCGCAATTAGTCAGTTTTGATGACTCACTGCACAGGAATTCGAGAATTGCTTTTAGGTTTTTATCCGGGCTAATTAAATTTTGTTGGCATCCAAACATTTTTGTTACCTCCTTTTTATATTATACCTTCTCACCTGCTATCAAAGGATATTAATTAAAGAGGAAAATGTAGGCGACTAAAGTCGCAGTCGCGTTCCGGACCATGTAAGACAGCCAGGGGCTTCTCGCTCGTCTTTCGGTGAACTGTCAACAGTCAACAGTCAACTGTCAACTGTCAACTGTCTTACCATTTTCCTGACATTGCATCTTTGAGTCTCAATTCTTCTCGGCTGACTAGAGCTTCGTAGTAATCTGGTTTGATTTCTAGGGCGACTCCGTAAGAACTAATTGCATCTTGAGTCCGCTGCAATTTTTGCAAAACATCGCCGCGCTGCGCCCAAGCTTCCCAGTTGTGGGGCTTGAGTTGAATCACTCGATCGAAAGCGACAAGTGATTCGGAATAGCGCTGCATTTTCCCCAGCACCAGGCCTCGCTGCACCCAGCCTTGATAGCTGTCGGGCCAGATAGTAATTGCTCGATCGTATGATGCTAGACTTTGTTCGTACTGTTCCAAATTTGACAGGGCGTTGCCACGTTTCAACCAAGCTTCAAAATTGTCTGGCACGTTTTGAATAACGCGGTTGTAAGCTGCGACGGCTTCTTCGTAACGCTGCAATTTTTCTAGCGCTGCGCCTTGCTGCAATCCTACTTTTGATGTAATGTCTGTTTCTGAACTCAGAGAGATTACTTTGTCAAAACAGGCGATCGCTTCTTCGTATTGCTCCAATTTTTCTAGGGCTTCGCCTCGCAAATTCCAAGCTTCTAGAAAATTTCCTTCAATTTGGAGGGCATTGCTGTAAGCGATAATCGCATCTTTGTAGCGTTCCAATTCTGCTAGGGCCATACCTCTGCCCAGCCAAGCTTCGGGGAAATTCGGATTAATTTGAATCGCTCGATCGAAAGCATCGATCGCACCTTCATAATCTCTTGATTCTGACAGTGTTTGACCGCGCCCGATCCATGCTTCGGGATAAGCGGGATTCATTTGAATAGCCCGATCGAAACAAGCTATTGCCCCATCGCGCCACTGGTGTTTCAGGGCCATTCCTTTGTACAGCCAAGCTTCGGAGTCATTGGGTTGGAGTAGCAAGACGCGATCGTAAGCTGTGACTGCTTCTCCGTATTTGTGCAATTTTGCCGAAGCAATGCCCCGATTGAACCAAGCCAAAGTGTTTTGTGGTTGCAGTTGAATGGCGCGATCGTAAGAAGTTACAGCTTCAGCGTAGCGTTCCGCCTTCATCAGAGCCAAACCTCGGTTCAGCCAAGCTTCCCAATTAGTCGGGACGAGTTTGAGAGCGCGCTCGTAGGCCGCCACAGCCTCAGCGTAGCGCGAGGCTTGCAGCAACACGCTGCCTTGCCTGCACCACATCGCGGGCAAATTTGGATGAAGTTGGGTTGCTTTTTTGTAACAGGTTGCTGCTTTGTCCCACTCCTGCAATTCTTCTAAAACTCTGCCCTGCTGATACCAAGCTTCGTGCTTTTCGGGATTGATTTCAATTGCTTTGTCAAAAGTCGCGATCGCCTCGGGGTGATTTTGCAAACTTAACAGTGCTGTCCCGCGCAGCATCCAGGCCCAATATTCTTCGGGATTAATGGCGATCGCTCGATCGCAACAGGCCACCGTTTCAGCCCAGGAGTGCAGTTGCTTGTAAGCTTTGCCCAGATTCAGCCACGCGCGGGCCCAATCCGGCTTAATTTGCACCGCTTTTCCGTAGCAAATGATTGCCGCTTCGTACCTTCCCGATGCGTAGTGTCTGTTGCCCCGATCGTAATCTGGAAATGCTGCAAAAATTCTTAAAATCGGGGGCAGGAGGCCGGACTCGGGATTTGAGGAGTTTTCTGTGGTAGAAGTCGAGATATCTGGCATACGCCTTACATATAAAATTTAGTGGGTTGACAAGATTGCGGTCTTATATATTAACTTATGCTTTTCTTAACTCGCTGCTATTTTGAGACAAATTTAGCATATCAGGTCTATTACCACAAATTATATTTACTTAACTGTAATGTATAAAATTATGCACCGCTCCCACTTTGCGTATACCGCTGTAAAATACGGTCAGTCGATTTTCGATGTTCGATTGACTCCACAGATGAATCTGGGAGCTTGAACCAGAGTCTAAAATTTTGATCTCTCCACTACGAGTGTCGGAAACTTGTATTCGTAAACGATATTAATTTTCCCAGAATCCTTCAAATCTCTGCGGTGCGAGATCTGAGTTAATAGAGTCTGTCCTCAAAAAGGCAGTGTGTTAACTTTTATTGTAACGGCCATACATCGTTTAATTAAGAGGTATGTTGTTCTTTATATCGAGTTGCTCAGGATGGCAATAAATAGTAGCTGCTAAATATTAGGCAATAAAAATCAATCAATTCATTTCATTGCAACACTTTTTTTCCAAAGAGCTAAAAGGAGTTGGTTTGGCAAACATCAAAATTAATTTGTATCAGACGTTGATTTGGACAAGACAGTTGAGGGAAGGGTTTCATTATGCCACTCAATTTAAGAATTCGATCGTACAAAACGATCGCCCTAATATGTATTGCCTCGTTACTAATCAACGTGCTCGCGATCGAAAGCACGTACTCTCAGCAGAGCTGCCCAAAAGTGCAAACTTCAATTCAGATTATCGACGAAACTCAGATTATCAACAAAACGGGGAGGAAGATTTTTGGCACGTCCCTTGACACTTTGCAGGAGTCACATTTCAAGAACTATGTAACTATCCTTTCCAAACATATCTCTGCCAAGATTGACGATTGGGCGCAGTGCCACGGGGATTTGAAAAGTTCTCCAGAAGTCGAGCTTTTTTTCGTTAACCGTCCGCTGGTCAAATACCCTCGGCGGATCAAATCCACGACTGTGCCAATCGTAGTACCGTTCAACTTAGAGGGCACGCAATCTAATGGTACCAGGTATTTGGATAGTCCTTGGGTAAAACTCACGTTGGGCCGTTCGCCCACGATCGTTGTGCGTGCGGTGTTCCTGTGGAACGAACGACAGTTTCTGTTCGATCAGGCACTGATGTCGGGCATACGCGCCCCACCCACCAATCCTCTGCTTCCGATTGATCAGCCCATCTTCGAGCAATTTGTACAAGATTACATCGACTCTGTGCTGCTTGTACCGTCTCCAGAAGCCGAGTCTGTTGGCTTAGCCAGTATTTCAAAACGCTTGCCACCAGAAATCCTTTGGCTGTTTCGCAATTCGTGGCAAACTACGCGCGGTCCTTTCTCCGCGATCGTGGCCGGTGCTCTTAGATCCGCCGTTGGGAAGGCAGCGATCGGATATACCGATCTTACCAAGGCTCTCATCGACCAATTTTTCGCGTCAGAAACGACTGAGATCCGCTACGAAAGCGTTCTCGATCTGAAAGACCTATTTACCCTCGATCGATACCGGATTAACGACCTTCTTCATTAAGGAAAAAAATTATGGCTTGGACATTTCTTCAAAAGACGACGTTAATTTGTATCAGACGTTGATTTGGACAAGAAAGTTGAGGGAAGGGTTTCATTATGCCACTCAATTTAAGAATTCAATCGCACAAGACGATCGCCCTAATATTCATTGCCTCCTTACTGATCAACGTGTTCGCGATCGAAAGCACGTACTCTCAGCAAAGCTGCCCAAAAGTGCAAACTTCAATTCAGATTATCGACGAAACGGGCGGCAGGCAGATTTCTGGCACCTCCTCCGTTGACACTTTGCAGGAGTCACATTTCAAGAACTATGTAACGACCATTTCCAAACATATCTCTGCCAAGATTGACGAAATATCGCAGTGCCACGGAGATTTGAAAAGTTCTCCAGAAGTCAAGCTTTTTTTCGTTTACCGTCGGCTCGTCAAGACTGCGCCCTTAGCACCGTTCAATTTAGAGCGTACAGAATCTAATGGTACCAGGTATTTGGATAGTCCTTGGGTAAAACTCACGTTCAGCCGATCGCCCAGGCTCGTTGTGCGTGCGGTGTTCCTATGGAGCGAACGACAGTTTCTGTTCGATCAAGCACTGATGTCGGGCATACGTGCCTCGCCCACCAATCCTCTGCTTCCGATTGATGAGCCAATCTTCAAGCAATTTGCACAAGATTACACGGACTCTGTGCTGCTTGCACCGTCTCCAGAAGCCCAGCCTGCCGCCCTAGCCAGTATTTCAAAGCGCTTGCCCCCGGAAATCTTTTGGCTGTTTCGCAATACGTGGCAAACCACCTTGATTCCGTTTTACATGTCAGTAGCCCGTGCTTTTGAATTAGCTGTTGGGAAGGCAGCGATCGGATATACCGATCTTACCAAGGCTCTGGTTGACCAATTTTTCGCGTCAGAAGCGACTGAGATCCGCTACGAAAGCCTTCTCGATCTCAAAGACATATTCACCCCCGATCGATACCGGATTAACGACCTTCTTGATTAAGGAAAAAAATTATGGCTTGGACTTTTTCTCAAAAGACGACGTTCACGGGTTTTAGTACCGCAGAAAAGGCAGTTTCATTATGCCACTCAATTTAAGAATTCGATCTCACAAGATCGCCATAGTAATTATGGCCTCCTTACTAATCAACGTACTTGCTATCAAAAGCACGTACTCTCAGCAGAACTGCCAAAATGTGCAAACTTCAATTCAGATTATCGACGAAACGGGCGGTGACGGAATGGCTCAGTGCCACGGGGATTTGAAAAGTTCTCCAGAAGTCAAGCTTTTTTTCGTTTACCGTCGGCTGGTCACATCCGTGAGTCCGCCAATTGAAGGGCCGTTCAACTTAGAGCGTACACAATCTAACGATACCAGGTATTTGGATAGTCCTTGGGTAAAACTCACATTCAGCCGATCGCCCAGGCTCGTTGTGCGTGCCGTGTTCCTCTGGAACGAACAACAGTTTCTGCTCGACCAATCACTGATGTCGGGCATACGTGCCTCGCCCACCAATCCTCTGGTTCCGATCGATCAGGCGATCTTCGAGCAATTTGTAGAAAATTACACGGACTCTGTGCTGGCTGTACGGTCTCCAGAAGCCAAATCTGCCGGCCAAGCCAGTATTTCAAAGCGCTTGCCACCAGAAATATTTTGGCTGTTTCGTAATGCACGGCAAAGCAGCTTGTCTGCGTTCCAGGTGGAAGTAACCTCCGCTCTTAACTCCATCCTTACGCAGGCAGCGATCGGATATACCGATCTTACCAAGGCTCTCGTTGACCAATTTTTTACATCAGCACAAACAGAGATCCGCTACGAAAGCGTTCTCGATCTCAAAGACATATTCACCCTCGATCGATACCGGGTTAACCGACTTCACTAAGGAAAAAAATCATGGTTTGGACTTTTTCTCAAAAGACGACGTTAACTGGTTTTATTCCTGCCGAAGAAGCAGCGATCCTTAAATTAGTTCATTGCAACACTTCTTTTTCTCAAATAGCTAAGTTAAGACGTGTTAGACGTTGATTTGGACAAGAAAGTTGAGGGAAGAGTTTCATGATGCCACTCAATTTAAGAATTCGATCTCACAAGATCGCCATAATACTTATGGCCTCCTTACTAATCAACGTACTTGCTATCAAAAGCACGTACTCTCAGCAGAACTGCCAAAATGTGCAAACTTCAATTCAGAGTATCGACGAAACGGGCGGGAGGCAGTTTTCTGGCACGTCCGTTGACAGTTGACGGAATGGCTCAGTGCCACGGGGATTTGAAAAGTTCTCCAGAAGTCAAGCTTTTTTTCGTTTACCGTCGGCTGGTCACATCCGTGAGTCCGCCAATCGAAGGGCCGTTCAACTTAGAGCGTACACAATCTAATGGTACCAGGTATTTGGATAGTCCTTGGGTAAAACTCACGTTCAGCCGTTCGCCCAGGCTCGTTGTGCGTGCCGTGTTCCCCTGGAGCGAACGACAGTTTATGTTCGATCAAGCACTGATGTCGGGCATACGTGCCTCGCCCACCAATTCTCTGCTTCCGATTGATGAGCCCATGTTCGAGCAATTTGTAAAAGATTACACGGACTCTGTGCTGTTTGCACCGTCTCAAGCCCGGCCTGCCGCCCTAGCCAGTATTTCAAAGCGCTTGCCACCAGAAATCCTTTGGCTGTTTCGCCATGCGTTTCAAAGCACGCGCGGTCCTTTCTCTAGGCAGGTGAAATCCGCTCTTGTATCCGTCCTTGAGCGGGGAGCAAGCGGATATACCGAGCTTACCAAGGCTCTGGTTGACCAATTTTTTACATCAGCACAAACAGAGATCCGCTACGAAAGCGTTCTGGATCTCAAAGACATATTCACCCTCGATCAATACCGGGTTAAAAACCTTTACTAAGGAGAAAAAAAATGGCTTGGCTTTATTCTCAAAAGACGACGATCACAGGTTTTACTGCCCCCCAAGAGGCACAGATTCTCGCAGTTTTGGAGACAGCATACAACAATTCGTCCACAGCTAAGGCTATGTTCGATACCTGGATTAATGCTGCTCCGGGGAATACAATAGACATAAAATTCGTGCCGGGACAGCTTCAGGGTACTGTTATAATTACTCCTAGTGGTAATGTTGGTACTGGCCAAGTGGAAATTGATTTTGCAAGGTTGAACAATTCAACTTACATCAATACGACTGGCAAAGCCGTACCAGATACGTTAACCACGGCTTTATTACATGAGCTTGTTCATGCGCTGACTGGAAAAGAAGATTATTTCACATCTTTAGATTACAAAGGAGATACTGTTAGGTTTGCAAATCAGATTTACAAGGAACTTGGTCTCCCCGAACAGGTTTCTTACCGTGCATTAGACGATAAGGGACTCCATAAACTTAATTATGAGTATACGAATGGCGCAGCGATCGATGCCGCCAAAACTGAGGATGAGCCCTTCCTAAGTACGATCTCACTCGGTACGTCGAGGGACCTGCTAATCGGAGGGCCATCTCCTAACACTCTTCTGTCTGGTGACGGCAATGACTTTTTGTTTGGCGCTGGCGGCAATGATACGTTGAGCGGAGGCGCTGGTACAGACACTGGAGTTTATTTTGGGAAGGAAACTGACTACGACATCCAGAAAAATTCAGATGGTTCTTGGTCAGTTAGCCATGCACGTGGTGCAAAGGACGCTGGTTCAGATACGCTGAGAAACGTCGAATTCCTACAGTTTGACGGCGGCAAGACATACAAACTTGCAAAGGGTGGTCTTACCTTCCAAACCGATTTCGCTCTTGCGATCGACACTACAGGCAGCATGGGCTCGTCGATAGGAACAGTGAAAGCGCAGGCATCCTCACTTATTGATGCAGTATTCGCTGGCGGCAAGAACGATGGTCGTATTGGGATAGTGGGGTATAAGGACACTACGAATGGGGAACCGTCATCGGTTATTCTCCCGTTTACAGATCAAGACGACTTTGCAGCTAGAAAATCCGCCGCAATTGCAGCAATAAATAGCATCACTGTAAGCGGTGGCGGCGACCTGCCGGAGACAGCCTTTGATGGGCTTCGTGTTGCGCTAGACGGGTCTATGGGGCAATGGAGGTTTGGCGCAGGCGTGCTTCGGATCGCTCTATTTACAGACGCAGCAGCGAAAGACGGCGCCCTAGCTGGCCAAGTGAACGCCCTTGCTAGCAGTATCGGAGCCACGGTCGCCGCGCGTTCCTCTGTGGCGGGATCGGGCGGCTCAGTCGATACCTTTACCCTTGCGTTGGGAGATAACGGTTCGAGCAGTACACAACAACGACGTTATTCAAGTGACTCCGACGCTAATCCCGATTTCCCATTTGTGCCATCCAACGACCCCATCACTCCTGACCCGACGACTGCACAAGTTCAAATATTTACAATATTTACTGGCCCTAATGGTGCTGATACGTCTGCCCTTGAGGGCATAGCAAACACCACCGGAGGCGACTTCCTTAAGGCCTCGACAAATGAGGACTTGGTGAACATCTTGCTCAACATCATCAATTTACCGCCTGGGTCTGTGAATACTCCTCCCACAGCGGTAAATGATAAGGTCACAACGAACCAAAACATCCCTGTTAGCATAAATGTTTTAGCTAACGACAGCGACCCCAATAAAAATGTCATAACCATAAAGGCATTTGACAGCGTTTCTACGAAAGGAGGTAGCATTGCTCTTGATAATCGCGGTACGCCTGGTAACTTTACTGACGATCGATTAGTTTACACTCCTTTAACGACCTTTAGCGGTAGTGACAGTTTCACTTATACGATTAGCGATGGAACTGGTACAGCTACGGCTTCAGTTTTTGTTGAAGTCGGCGTTGACCTCGACGGCAGTAATGGGACAGATGGACTAACAGGGACACCAGGAGACGATCGCCTTAACGGGACTTAAACAAATTTTAAGCCCAAACAAGGCCTAAACTGGCTTTATAAGCCGAGAATACGTCCCAATTTTGGTTCAACCATTTCACAAATCT
>NZ_JAEQCT010000019.1:0-91505 GCF_020738205.1 Microcoleus sp. PH2017_24_DOB_U_A | reverse complement strand
CAGGAAGTGAAAAATTACCAATTGGTAAGGGCCGCCGTTGTACAACCACTCATCCAAGGAAGCAGCTTCCCAGATTGGGTAGAAGTGCAAGCCGATCGCGTTTGAGGAAGGAACAACAGCACCGGAGATGATGTTGTTACCCAGCATCAAGGAACCAGCAACTGGTTCGCGGATGCCGTCGATGTCCACTGGGGGAGCAGCGATGAAGGCGATTACGTAGCATATTGTTGCAGTTAGCAAGGTAGGAATCATCAAGACGCCGAACCAACCTACATAAATGCGGTTGTCGGTGCTGGTGACCCAGTTGCAAAACTGCGACCACAGGTTGGCGCTTTCGCGCTGCTGTAAGGTTGCTGTCATGGTTTTATGATTGCTGTATTTGGTTTTCAATGTTCGTGACGGCTTTGTGTTCCGCCATGTAAATAAATATAAACCTTTTATTTCGGTTTGTAAAGGGGTGTAACAACAGCTTAACTGATGAGAGTCATCAGGAAAGCTGATGAAACGATAAAGAGGCGAAAAGATTGCGTCGCTTCGATCGCACTTAACCCTAACGGGGAACAGGAGCTACCCGAGGTGGAGCAACTGGAGAAGGTGGAGCAACTGGAGCGATCGCAGGTGCAGGTGCAGGGCTGCGAGGAGGTGGAGCACTGCTGAACTGTTGCAGTTGCTGGGGGGTGAGCGATCGCAAAATTCTCAGTCCCAAAGTATTTCGGGAGATGCCCAGGGCGTAGTTTGGCTCTAAATACGGGCGGAACTTTGATTTGTTGTTCAAATAGCTTTCCATGAACGCTAGGCTGAGTCCGTTGAGGTAGCGGCGGGCTAAGGCGGGTTCGGGCCCGATCGCCTGTGCTGGTGGCAAAAAGACGCTTTGAGGGGATTGGTCGATCGTGGAAAAGTGAGTCCCGTTGTTCATCAGCACCAGATATTTGTTCGGCGATGTCAGCCATGTGAAGGGTTGAATTTGTTCGAGCAAAGCGGGGGCGACGGTATCGGCGGTGCCTGCGATTACCATGACTGGGATTTGGATTTTGCTGAGGTTTGTTTCTCCTAAAATGCTGCTGACGATCGGGTTAATGGCGATCGCAGCTTTGACGCGCGGATCGCCGAAATTGTACTGGTTGCGATCGAGGCTGCGGGCGCGGCACTGCAACAGCAGCGAGAGGTTCCAAGTTTCATTTTCCAGCTTGCAGTCTTTGTCTAGCTGTGCAAAGTTAATCTCGGCTCCCGCTAATGTTAAAGCCGTATAGCCTCCGAAAGATTGGCCGATGACGCCGACTCGCTGCAAGTCTAGCTGTCCTCGGTAGGCCGGATTGGTTGTCGAAAGTTGGGTTAAATAATCGAGCAGGTCTTTGATGTCTAGGGGGCGGTTGACAAATTCTGCTGGTTCTGCTACTTCGCTGGCTCTGCCTGTTACTAGGTCTTGGATTTGTTGGGCGTTGCTGCCGGGGTGTTCGGGGACGGCGACGGCAAAGCCGTAGGAGGCTAGGTGTTTGGCTAAATACTCGTAGGAAATGCGATCGGAACCTAAACCGTGAGAAATTACTACGACTGGAGCCGGTTGCGGACTTTTGAGCGGCAGGTAAATGTCGATATCAAAGGTACGATCGCGATTTGGACTCGTCAGAGTTACCGATGATTTTTTCCAATTATAGGGGCCCTTTTCCTGGATCTGTAGCATTTCGGCGGGCGGTATCCCAGACTCCTCGGCTGCTTGTGTTTCCGACAACTTGGCGACTCCGGCGATCGTCCGATTGGAACGGTTGATCAGCGATGTCAGCTCGTTGGCGATACCCAAGCCGCGCGCAATGTCAATCCTGATGCCGTAAGTGGGGAATTTCCGCAGCACGTTGAGAATTGTCATGCCTTCTGGATCTGAGGCTGCTAAAATTAGGGCCGCTCGGATGGCATAAAATCCGGGCTGCCGAGCTTTGGTTTGAATTACTCGCCCCAAGCGTTCCAGCAGCAATTCTCCTTGAGGCGTGTAGAGGAATTGGGCGATCGTCACGTGGCTGATTTCTGCTTTCGCTTGCAGGCCGTTGCGAATCTCCGCTAGCTGTGATTTTTTGGCGTACTGAGCGAAGCCGTCCAAGTTTGAGTCTATTTTGCCTTCTTTGGCGAAGAGTGTCAGGGATTCGATCGGCACTGATACTTCTAGCGGCCCGTAAGTTACATAGATTCGTTCTGCTCCCAAGGCCGGTGCAGCGGTACAAACAGCCGTGAATGCAAACAATCCTAGGTATTTTGGGGCGATCGACCGCCGAGCGCGAATTGCCGCAGTAGAGATACTCGGAAACAGACAGTTCATAACTTTAACACCTAGAACTTCTAATAATTAGTCGGTGAAACGATGTAAATTGTTTCACTAATATTTAATACCAAAAAATCGATCTTTTACTGGGGAAATTAGGTTATCGTGGGAAGTATATCCAAAAGAGCAATTTTCTGACCTAACAAGACTAGCTGAACTTTAAAATTCAACGCCGAGGGGTGAGTGGATTTGAGAGTTGAGAGTTGAGATTTGAGATTTACTCGGCAGATGAATCTGGAAGCTGAAACTTGGGTCTAAAATTTGGGTAGCATCTAGGACTTAAGCCGACGCTTGTATCCGTCTTTGGGCGAGGGGTCAAACCTATTCTAATGCCCATTGATTATTGTTTCAGCTATCCCAGATATTTGCGATCGAGTTTGCAACTATAGCCTGAGTGAGAGAATTTATCATGTTCAATGCAACTGCCATCCTGATTGACGCTTTTGTGCAAGAGCTACAGGCCGGCTACCGCCGCACCTACGGCAAGTACAAGCCTGACTACCCTGAAATTATCGCCTGGGCGGGGACTATGGCTCTCGAAAACATCGCTAACTGCGATGCTCTTTACCACAATGTGGAACACACAATGCTCGTGGCCTTGGTGGGACAAGAGATTCTTCGCGGCAAGCATATTCGCGAAGGGGGTGTGTCGCCGGAAGATTGGCTGCACTACCTGATCTCACTGCTATGCCACGATATCGGCTACGTGAAAGGTGTTTGCCGCCAAGACCAAGAATCTGTGGGACTCTATGCTACTGGTATTGATGGAGGCATGGTTTCTGTGGCGATCGGCGCCACTTCTGCTAGTCTAACTCCTTATCATGTCGATCGAGGAAAACTCGTAATAGACGAACGCTTCGGCGGCCACACATTAATTGATGCCGAACAAATCAAGCGCAATATTGAGTTGACACGCTTCCCAGTTCCTGCTAGCGAAACCCATCAAGACAGAAACAACTATTCTGGGCTCGCCAGGGCCGCCGATTTGATCGGTCAATTGAGTGACCCAAATTACCTCCGCAAAATCAGCGCCCTATTCTACGAATTTGAGGAAGTCGGCACTAATAAAATCTTGGGCTACAAATCCCCGGGAGATTTGCGCCAAAATTACGCCAAGTTTTATTGGAACGGAGTTTTCCCATACATTCCAGCAGCTTTGAACTACTTGGAATTGACCCAGGGTGGCAAACAGATTATTGCCAACCTATACGCTAACGTGTTTCAAGTAGAACACGCTGAACCGCTTGCTTTCACCAAGCCGAACTCTCAAGATTCGCTCAAGTCCTGCGCCAACGGCAACTCGAAGGTTGAAAAAAATAGTGATAATCTTCAACCTTCCATGTCCGGTGGAGATAACAACAAGAAGTTTAGCGATTTTTCCGACCTGAATTTGTGAGAGTGTTTTCGCATAATTCATGATTTATCGACGCGAGTCATCATTAGAAAGTTTTAAGATTTTCTACTTGCTGGCTCCTTTTTGTTTGAGCTACAATAAATACTGTTTACTAGATTCGTAATACAAATTAGGTACGTTGTTGGGCTTTAGCCCTCTTTATAATATTCGGAAAGAGGGCTGAAGCCCAACAACGTACCTCATCTGCTTCCTTGCTCTTGTAGGACAAGATTAAGTAAAATGTATTGAGCTATAATAAGAGTAAGAAATCGTTGTCCCTTAGGGAAATTCAGGTCATGGCAACCAACAACATTGAAGTCGTTTTTAGCTTTGATACAACTGGCAGTATGTACCCTTGCTTGACGCAAGTTCGTCGGAAAATCAAAGAGACGGTAACAAGATTGCTTGATGAAATTCCTGGCATTCGCATTGGCATTATTGCTCACGGCGACTATTGCGATGCTGGCAGCACCTACGTGACTAAACACCTCGATTTGTCTGGCGATGTCGGCAAGATTTGCAATTTTGTGGAAAATGTCGAACCTACTGGCGGCGGCGATGCTCCAGAATGTTATGAATTAGTCTTGCACGAAGCTCAATCACTTTCCTGGACTCCCACTAATTCCAAAACATTCGTACTAATTGGCGACGATATCCCCCACGCACCCGCTCAAACTCCCCAAAAACTTAACTGGCGTCAAGAAGTAGATAAGTTAGCACAGATGGGAATTGCCGTTTACGGCATCCAAGCTCTCAACCGTCCCCATGCTACTTTATTCTACAAAGAACTAGCGGAAAAATCTGGCGGTTTTCACCTCAATCTCGACCAATTTTCCTACATCACAGATTTCTTTTTAGCAGTTTGTTACCAACAATCATCTGACGAACAACTACAAGCTTACGAACAAGAAGTTGTCAGTCAAGGTCGCATGAGTCGCGGCTTAAACAAGATGTTTGATACCATGATGAAGCGGGAAGGGACTGCTGTTTATGAGTCAGTAGAATTGCGCGCTGTCAAACCGGGGAGATTTCAGATTCTCGAAGTAGACAACGAGATTTCTATTAAAGCTTTTGTTCTGGAAAATGGTTTGGCTTTTAAAACCGGGCGCGGGTTTTATGAATTTACCAAAACAGAAACTATCCAAGGTAAGAAAGAAATTGTGCTGATGGAGCGTTTGACAGGGGATTTATTTGAAGGAGAAGCGGCCCGAGAAATGTTGGGTTTGCCAATGGGGGAGACAGTTCGCATCAAGCCGAGCAATCTAGAAAAGTATGCGGTTTTTGTGCAAAGTACCTCGGCTAATCGCAAGCTGATGGGGGGAACTCGTTTCCTTTATGAAGTTGAAGATTGGGATCGTTAATCGATTTTAAATGTCCTAACTACAACCACAGAGTAGGGTGCATCTCACTTTTGAAGAGGGCGAAGCATGACCGCATATAAGTTATTAGTTATAATCCCATATTGACTACGGTCGTGCTTCGCCCCTACAAACATATTTACCAAAAACAGATGCACCCCGCAGAGCAGCGCAGATAATGCTAAAATTTCTATGGTTTGTGTTTGTAGCCTTTCTCAAAAAGATGAGGTATGACTGACAGTTTAATATAACTACTAAACTAGGAGGGCTAAAGCCCAACTACGTACCCGATCTTTTTGAGAACCGCTATATTCTAGTATCTGCGGTTAGACAATATACACTTTTAAATTAATATGCAACCAGAAATTCAGCAGCGAGTTAAACAATTGAGGCAGCAGCTACAGGAAGCTAGCTATGCTTATTATGTTCTTGATGCGCCGATGATGGCTGATGAGGTGTACGATCGCCTTTACCGAGAGTTGCAAGAGTTAGAATCAGATTATCCTGAGTTGATTGCTGCGGAAAGTCCGACTCAGCGCGTGGGAGAAAAGCCGGCTACTCAATTTTTTAGCGTCAAGCACAATATTCCTCTCTACAGTTTGGAAAATGCTTTTAATTTTGAGGAATTGACCAAATGGCAGGAACGCTGGCAGCGAATTGCACCCCCCCTAACCCCCCCTTATCAAGGGGGGGGACAAGATATGATTTTACCTTCCGAGGATGGCATTTCACCGCCCCTAACCCACCCTTATCAAGGGGGAAATGCACCCCCCCTAACCCCCCCTTATCAAGGGGGGGGACAAGATGGAATTGCACATCTACCTAGCAATGACGAAAACAGGGAAATTACTCCCCCCCTTAGCAAGGGGGGGCTGGGGGGGGGTTCCTACCAGGAAATTACTCCCCCCCTTAGCAAGGGGGGGTTGGGGGGGGTTTCCTATGTTTGTGAGTTAAAAATTGATGGTTCTGCTTTAGCGTTAACCTATGAAAATGGGGTTTTAGTTCGGGGTGCAACGCGGGGAGATGGGATTGCGGGAGAGGATATTACTCAAAATGTTAAGACTATTCGCTCGATTCCTCTCAAACTTAATTTAGATAATCCGCCGCCTGTGGTGGAAGTGCGGGGAGAGGCTTTTTTGTCTTTGGCTGTGTTTGAGGATATTAATCGGGAACGGGAAAAAGCGGGGGAACAATTGTTTGCTAATCCTCGCAATGCTGCGGCGGGTACGCTGCGACAGTTGGATTCTAAGATTGTAGATAAGCGACGGTTGGATTTCTTTGCTTATACTCTACATTTAGATGAGGGTAATGAGGAAAAGACGCAAGGGGAATCTTTGGAATTGTTGCGAAGGATGGGGTTTAAGGTGAATCCCAATCGGAAAATTTGCTCTTCGTTGGATGAGGTGCGGGAGTATTACGAATATTGGGATACTGAACGGCGAAATTTACCTTACATGACTGATGGGGTTGTTGTTAAGATTAATTCGGTTTGGCTGCAAAAACAATTGGGTTTTACTCAGAGGTTTCCGCGTTGGGCGATCGCACTTAAGTATCCGGCTGCCGAAGTCCCTACAATTGTAGAAGCAATAACTGTACAAGTCGGGAGAACCGGCGCGCTGACTCCCGTAGCGGAACTCAAACCGGTGCAGTTGGCTGGAACGACGGTTTCGCGGGCTTCTCTCCACAATAGCGATCGACTTTCCGATCTCAATCTCCACATCGGCGATACTGTAATTGTCAGAAAAGCTGGGGAAATTATACCAGAAGTTGTCCGAGTTTTAGCAGAACTTCGTCCCCCAAATGCTCAACTTTTTCAAATGCCTAGCTGCTGTCCCGAATGCACGCAGCCTGTGGTTCGCGAAAAAGGGGAGGCCGTGACTCGCTGCATCAACACGTCTTGTCCGGCGATTTTGAGGGGTTCCCTGATTCATTTTTGCAGCCGGGATGCTCTGGATATTAACGGTGTTGGGGAAAAGTTGGTGCAGCAGATGGTGGATAGCAATCTGGTGCAGTCGGCGGCGGATTTGTTTGATTTGACTGCTGACAGATTGATGGTTTTGGAACGCATGGGTAAAAAGTTAGCAGAAAAGTTGGTAAGTGCGATCGCCCGATCGAAAAATCAACCTTATGCGCGGGTACTTTACGGCCTGGGCATCCGCCACGTCGGCAGTGTCAACGCTCAATTGTTGACTGAAAGGTTTGCCAATGTGGAAGAGTTAGCAGCGGTATCGGCGGCAGGAATTGAGGGAGTTTACGGCATCGGCCCGGAAATTGCACAAGCTGTTTATCAGTGGTTTCGAGTTCCGGCAAATCAAAGTTTAATTGCACGGTTGCAAACTGCGGGATTGCAATTGCATTCAGAAATGAAAACTCAGAACTCGGCAGCTCAAAATTTACAATTTGCAGGTAAAACATTTGTACTTACCGGAACTTTGCCGACTCTGAAACGAGATGAAGCTAAGGATTTGATTGTCAAAGCTGGAGGAAAAGTCACAGGTTCTGTCAGTGCTAAAACCGATTATGTGGTTGTAGGTGAAGATGCTGGCTCTAAGTTGGAAAAGGCTCAATCTTTGGGAGTTAAGCTACTGTCGGAGGCTGAGTTATTGGAACTTTTGGCAACTTAAAAATTGATAATTGTTCGTAAGGTGTAGCCATCAGCAATGTTTGTAGTCAGGAATGAAGTCCTCTAAATTCATGAGGAATGAAGTCCTCACTACGAACCTGTTTTGTGTTTGATATTCGGACTTCATTCCTCTGATTTTGATAAGGACTGAAGTCCTCACTACGAACCTGTTTTGCGGCAGGCGCAAAATAGCCGATCGCAAATTACGCAATACCTCAAAAGGCATAGAAATTGCGCTCGCACTTCGTCAATATACATACTTCTCTCGCCTGGGCGCCCGAATCGGTTGTCGGCACAGGCTAGTTTTGCTAAAATTTGATATAGTTGGGATTTGCGATCGCGCGTAACTGCCAACCGAACAAAGTTCCAGCAATCAGAGGAGATACGTGATGTCGGAAACCCCAGAACAAACACAAACAAATTTGTCGGCTCCAGAAACAAGTTCCGAAAGCTCTATTTCTTGGACTGAAAACGTAAAAAGTAGCGTGGGAAACATCCTGAGCAGTTGGAAGGTGAAAGCAGGATTGGGAGTGGCTGTACTATTGGGAGTCTTAGTGTTGTCGTTTTTCTGGCAGCACATGATTGCAGTTGTAGGTATGAACAGTTGGGCGGCTCGATCGGGCGCTAGGGCGATCGAATGTATGGTAAGAGATACTAATAACGACGAGTATGTCAGTTGCAGCGCCCTCCTCGACCAGCAAATTGTCCCTCTCGAATGCAGTTCTAGTTTGTTAAACATCGGTTGTCGCGTCAATTACGGAACTGCGGCACCAAATCCGAGACAGCTTGGGCCCAGAGCTTCTGCTGATTTTAGATAATTTTTGACTAGCTTTGCCATCCTAAAAATATGATGCCGATGCCAAGCATAAATGAGGGAGGATCTCATTTTTTCAAAACGCATTTTTTATTGTAGTGCGAGCGTCCCCGCTCGCGAGTCTTGCATCGCTCGCGAGCGGGGACGCTCGCACTATTAAATGCAAAACTGAGATACTTCCAATAAATGGTGCGTCAGAATGAGATGAGGGGTGATAATTAAAAATTACCTTTCCTGACGCACCCTACCCTTGAATTGTTCTTTCTTCCTTCTTCCTTTGCTAGTTTGAGAGAATTTTTGATTAGCTTTGCCGAAAATATGATGCCGATGCCAAGCATAAATGGTGCGTCAGAATTAGATTAGGGGTGATGATTGAAAATTACCTTTCCTGACGCACCCTACCCTTGAATTCTTCCTTCTGCCAACTGTCAACTGTCAACTGTCAACTGTCAACTGCCAACTTTTCTTACCAAGGATTTCCGATGAGGGTGAAACTGCTCCAGTAGTAAGGATGAGAAAAATCTTGGGTTTGTTGTTGTATGTTATTCGGTAAATTTAAGTTGCCCGCTGTTGTCAATAATTGCCGATTTTCAATCCGAACTTGACGAGCAATCATCGCCTGTTGAGTAAGTTGCAGAGTTTCTGCCTTAGTTTTGCCTCCTCGAAGCTGGTGGTAAAATTCGCTCATTAGTCCCAAAGTGCCTCCGTCATCAACATACCACAAACTCCCTAAGGCAGATTTGGCGCCGGATTTGACCGCTAAACCTCCAAAACCTAACTCTGCTTCCCGATCGCCCAAAGCAGTTCTACAAGCACTCAACACTAACAAGTCTACCTGCGGATTGCGCCAATTTAAACTCTCCATGTCATTGAGCTGCAATTTGTAATTCCAGAGTTGAATGTAAGAATTGCTCGGTTGTCCCGAGGTGAAGTTAGCATGGGTTGCTAGGTGAACAATCCGAAATCCTTTGTTGGCGTGTTGCGAGTTGAGATTGTCTATAGTGAAACTCGAATTGAGGAAAGATTGCCCGCGCCACTGGGCAGAAATCGCTTCTAATTCGATCGGCACGCTGGGCAAGGGCTTATTGTCAACAAATTCTGACCGTCCCATTGCTAGCACTGTGGCGTCTCTAACTGTCTTATATTCGCGATTAGTCAAGCTAAAACTCGGAATTAGGCTGAAACTGTATTTTTGAATCAAGAAGCCTTTACCGTCGTGCAAAGCGGCAAAGGGCACACTCCGCAATCCGGGATCGACTGACAGCAACAAGGTGTCAATTCCTAAGTTTTGCAAGTCTTTTTCTAGAGGTGCGATCGCCCATTTATAGAGTTGCTGGGCGGAGGGAAGATAACTGGTAGTACCGATTTTTGCGGGATTGATGATTTGTTCGCGGAATTCCTTAACTATGGGATCGAGAGCTTTTCTATTGGCTTCGGGGACGCTGTAGTGAATCGGCCGCCCTACGGGAGGAACTAAAATTAGTTCCAGTCGATCGACTCGCGAGATTATATAGATGATTCCAGACCGCTTGTGAGTTTCCTGTTCGATATTTCTTAATGTTTGTTGGAATTGCGCCATCATCACTTTTTGGTTGGGAAGGTTGGCTTTGACGCCTAGGTATTCTCCAAATTCTTGATTCCTGATTTGTTCGATTCCCCAGACTGTTTTTTCTATGTCGTTACCTTCAAAAAGTCGATCGGGAGGCGGAACATATCCCAGCACTAAATTAGGAGTAGGGTTGACTGCTGGCGGTGTTTCGCGGCGGGGCACTACTGGCGATTGGCTGGGGGGTAACTTACTGGTGATACTTGAATCCAGTGTTAAAATTTGACCCGCAGCAGGGCCGGGAGTGTCTAACGGTGGAATTCGACGGCGACTTGGAACGTCTTCTGGATCGGAGGTTGAGGCGATAGGTGCGGGCGTGGCGGATGCTGCTGGTGTGGCGATAGGCGCGATCGGAGTTGGAATTGCTATGGGAGTTGGAATTGCTATGGGAGTTGGAATTGCTATGGGAGTTGGAATTGCGATCGGAGTCGGAATTGCGATCGGAGTCGGAATTGCGATCGGAGTCGGAATTGCGATCGGAGTCGGAATTGCGATCGGAGTTGGAATTGCTATGGGAGTCGGAATTGCGATCGGAGTCGGAATTGCGATCGGAGTCGGAACCACAATCGGAGTGGGAGTTGGACTCGGAGTTTGAATTGCGATCGGAGTGGGAGTTGGACTCGGAGTCGGAACCACAATCGGAGTGGGAGTTGGACTCGAGTGGGAGTTGGACTCGGAGTTTGAATTGCGATCGGAGTGGGAGTTGGACTCGGAGTTTGAATTGCGATCGGAGTGGGAGTTGGACTCGGAGTTTGAACCACAACCGGAGTGGGAGTTGGATTTGGAGTTGGAGTTGCGATCGGAGTGGGAGTTGGATTTGGAGTTGGAATCGGAGTTGGAGTTGGAGTTGGATCGATCCCATCATCAGTAGGAAATACAATACTAGGCACACCACTAGCTGTACGAGGAAACGACTGCGATGTAATGCTAGATTGCCCAGTTGTAATTGCAGCCGCCGTACCATTTATAGTTGCATTTCCCACGACAAACGGTTGAATCACTCCCCCTCCATCTCCTCCAGTGTGGGCAATTGAAATATTTCCTCCACCGGTGCCACCAGCAGTGGAAATACTAGCAAATCCTGTCGGCGAAAAAGTTGTTGGGAAAGAGCCTGTAGCTCGGAAAAAATTTCCCGCGACGGCTGTAACATTGCCGCCCTTGCCGTTAGTACCGCCTTGGGCATTGATGAAACCGACTTGAATATCGCCGATCGGATCTAGGAACACATTGCCACCATTTCCGGCTGTACCGCTGGAGTTAATTTGTCCTGCTGTAATTGAAGTTATCGCCTTAACAGTGATGTTCCCGCCCGTACTTCCCGATGTATTCAAATTACCTGCTGTGAAAACGTTACCGCTTTTGAAGAAAATTTCTCCACCATTAGTAGTAACGTTTTTAACGCTGATATCGCCAGTGGCAGTAATATTAACGTTGATATTCTCGCTCGTACTTCCCGATGTATTCAAATTACCTGCTGTGAAAACGTTACCGCTTTTGAAGAAAATTTCTCCACCATTAGTAGTAATATTTTTAACCGTGATATCGCCGTTGGAAGTAATATTAACTTTGCCTGCGGTTACATCTCCCAATAAGTTGAATGTTTTCGTGTTTTGTGCTGTCACTTGTGCTGCATTAATTGTCGAATTGGCTGTGACATCGCCAGCATTTTTAATCAGAATATTTCCTAATTTGCTGCTGGCGCCCACCGATCCATTGAAAGTGATGCTGCCACTACCAGAGTCCAGAGTTAGGTTCCGGGCCGCATCTATACTGTCGATCGCACTTCCAAACGCAATATTCCCCCCAGCCGTGCTCAATACAGCATCATTCGTCAGCCCGATCGCACCATCAATATTGATATTGCCGTTATTCGTGGTAACATTGCCACCCAATTTAGTATTTAAGGCAGTCACATTCAAACCTGTCAGTGGCGTTGTTTTTCCGATATCTCCTTGCAGCAGCACATTACCTTTAGTAGCATTGATGTTCAAGCGCCGAGATCCATCGATCGCACCTGCGACACTAACATTACCTGTGTCACTACTGAGAATGACATCACTGCCGAGTTGGACTTTGCCGTTAAGAGTAAGACTGCTGTTGTCTTTGCCGGTAATATTGGCGTTAAGTGCGATCGTACCAGTTCCCGTTTGAATCGTGACTGGATCGGAAAAAGTGCGATCGCTAGGAATAGTAATATTACCGGTGCCATCCGATCGCCCGATCGCGATCGAGCTAAATCCCTTTTGAATCAACTTAATTTCCGATGGAGTCAAATCTAAAGCGGGAGTAGTGTTATCAGTTCCTCCAACCACAATATTTTGTCCTGCTGTTGCCGGTTGCAGTGTGAGCGCACCAGTACCAGAAACTGGCCCAGCAAAATTAATTTCACCTGCTTTTAAAGTCAGCGGGTTACTTCCTGCCGACAAACTCGAATCGAAAGCAATAGTTGCATTTCCTAGTGTAAAAGTTACAGCAGCATTTAATGTCACTGCATCTCCGTAAGTTTGATTGCCGGTTGTCGTGACATTTCCCTTTACCTGAGTTGTCCCGCCTGCATCTGTAGTCAAACTCGCTGCATTGATCGTTTGATTAAATGCGGTTGTTCCTGTAGAGTTAGTTGTTAAATTGCCGAGATCCTTTGGACTTCCAACTGCACCGTTGAATGTAATATTACCACTACCCGCATTGACTTTCAAATCCCCGCTACCGTCAACTGTATTGTTGAAAGTAACGTCGCTACCTGCTTTGAGAATCGGATTGTTGGCGATTGTAACTGCATCTGTGTAGGTTTGAGAGCCGGTTGTCGTGACATCTCCCTTCAGTTGAGTTGTGCCGCCACCACCAGCAGTCAAACTTGCGGCATTGACTGTTTTATTAAATGCAGTTGTTCCTTTAGATAGAGTTGTTAAATTGCCGATCGCACTTTTATCCCCAACTGCATCCTTAAATGTAACATCACCAGTAGTCCCATCCACAGTCAAATCGCTGATGTTATTAGACTTAACAGTATTATTGAAAGTAATGCCTGTGCCTGAGAGAGTGAGATTCTTGGCAGTCGTGACAGCATCTCCATAGGTTTGAGGGCCGGTGGTAGTGACATCGCCATTGAGTGTAGTTGTGCCACCACCATCTGTAATCAAACTTGCGGCATTGACTGTTTTATTAAATGCAGTTATTCCTTGAGAGTTAACTTTAAGATTGCCGATCGTACTTAGATTCCCAACTGCACTACTGAACGTAACATCACCAGTACCCCCATCCACAGTAAAATCGCTGCCACTGTTACTAAGGTTAACAATATTCTTGAAAGTAATGCCATTACCTGCTGTGAGAGTTGGATTTATTTTGGTGATTGTAACTGTATTTTGATAGGTTTGACTGCCGGTGGTTGTCACATTACCATTGAGTATAGTTGTACCGCCAGTATCTGTAGTCAAACTTGCAGCATTGACTGTTTCATTGAATAGAATTGTTCCTTGAGAGTTAACTTTAAGATTGCCGATCGCACTTTTATCCCCAACTGCACCGGTGAATATAATATTTCCCGTACCTGCCGTTAAACTTAGGTCTTTGGTTCCTGTCAGTGCGCCCTTGACGGTGTTGTTGAACAGAATATTTGCACCTGCACCTGTGTTGACAGAAGCATTATCTTGGACGAGTACAGGACTTTTGAAAGTGATATCTTGCTTGATGGTGCTAACGCCTGCGTTGAGTGTTGTCTTGCCGTCAAAAACGATCGAGGCATTATCTTTTCCGGTGAGTGGTTGATTGATAACGATCGCACCGCCGGGAGATTTAACAGTCACCGGATCTTGGAAACTGTGAGGTCTGTCAAAGGTAATTGTACCAGTGCCGTCTGTTCTGCCGATCGCGATCGAACTAAATCCATTCTTCAGGGCATCTTGAAACGGCTGTTCCACATACATAGTATTGGCAGCAGGAAGATTAGGTTTTACTTTGAAGCTAATATCACCCTTTGGGTCAAACGGTTGCAGAGAAAAAGTCCCCGTACCTTGAACAACCCCTTGAAAGTTAGCATCTGTCCCAATCAAAGTAATATTTCCCGTACCAGAACTTATATTTTTTACGTCAACTTTATTAAAAGCTTTGAGAGTGATATCTGCGCCCGTACCCGCAGAACTCGTATCAAGCGAACCCAATGCCGTTGTAATATTGCCCTTATTGCTCGTAAGCGCGATCGCCCCTCCGGGATTCTTAGTAGTAATATTGGCCGTGGCAATATCGCCAGTTGTTTTGATACTTATAGCGCCAGTGCTGGTAATATTGGCTTCTGGATTTACCCCAAGTGCAGCCAAGGGATTAGTGTCACCGACAGGCCCGTTAAAATTGATAGTACCAGTTCCAGCAGTAATATTTAATTTATTGTTGCCGTCAACAGTGCCGCCAAAGGTAATATTCCCACCGCTGAGGTTTTTAGTGTTGAGAGTGACATCATTACCGAGGGAAACTTTGCCGACAAACGAGATACTCTTGTCTTGAGTAGTAATTGGGCCATTGACTGCGATCGCGCCTCCGCTTGGAGATTGCAAAGTTGTCGAGTAAGGGAAAGTAACACCAGCGGGGTTAATGGCGATCGTCCCCTTCCCGTCAGCCCGTCCGATTACCATTTCATTAAACCCCTTGAACCGTGCAAGTTCAGCATTCCTGAGCTGCAAAACATTAGGATCATCGAGATCGGTGCCGCCAACAGTAATACCTAAACTCGGCGTCAGAGGTTGCAACCGAATTGTACCAGCACCCTTGACTTCAGATGGGGCTAACAGTTGAATTCGATCGCCTGTCAAAGTAACATTTCCGCCGGTGCCTTTGGATTCCACCAACCCTAAAATTGCAATGCCGATGTTGTCCTTCCCGCTTCCCTTACCTGTTCCAGTAAACGTGATATCCCCACTTTTGGTCGATCCAACTTGAGCCGGAGCATCAATATTTATCCCTTGATTATTATTCCCCTTCCCATCACCGCCAACACCGTTTAGAGTCACTTTCCCGGTGCCTGTGGATTCCACCAACCCTTGAATCAGAATGCCGGTGTTGTTATCCCCGCTTCCCTTGCCTGTTCCAGTAAACGTGATATCCCCAGTGTTCGTCGATCGAACTTGAGCAGGAAAAGAAATCAATATCCCTTCATTATTGTTATTCCCATTCCCATCACTGGCAACACCGTTTAGAGTCACTTTCCCAATGCCTGTGGATTCCACCAACCCTAAAATCGCAATGCCCGTGTTGTTATCCCCGCTCCCCGAACCTGTTCCAGTCAGGGTAATATCTCCATCCTTCGATAGAACCTTCGATCGAACTGGTAAGCCATTGTTAGCAATAAATATCCCTCCAGTGCTACCTATCCCATTACCACCCGTACCCGTCAGGTTGACTTTTCCCGTCCCCGTTGATTCCACCAAGTCGTTATTCACTAACCGGATGCCGTATTTAGCAGATCCGCTGCCAATACCAGTGAAAGTAATATCACCATCGACTGAAGTTATCGTAGAGCTACGCAAAACTATCCCGTCACTATTGAGACTACTACCGCTAGTCCCATTGAGGGTAATTTTTCCTGTTCCAGTTGTTGTTAACGTGCCAGTAAATATCTCAAGACCAGTGTTGTTTGCTGTGTTTCCTGCACTACCATTGAGGTCAATGTTTCCACCATTAGCATTGATTTTTCCACCAACATTAATTCCTGGTGTAGTGGCAACATTCGCGCGACCAATACCTGTAAAATTCCCACCATTTGTATTGATCGTCACATTGCCAATGGTGAGACTACCACCATTGAGATTGTCGGCATCAGCATTCAGAGTAACGTTACCTGCTTTAGTTGTAATATTAGCCTTGACATCAATGTTGTTATTAGCTAAAGCCGTCAATCCAACTCCCGGAGTAGCTATATTGACCGGAGCATTAAAAGTAATATCATTGGTAGCTTGCAAAATCACATTAGTCGCAGCACTATTAATTAGAGCAGCATCAATCGTATTTCCCCCAATGTCAGGATCGGCAAATTGATCTACCTGAGTTAGTGCAGTAAAAGTTCCCGCGCCATTTTGAATCGTAATATTTGTGGGATCGAGCAACAATAATCCAGGATTACCGTTAGCAGCCAGAGTATTAACATTGCCTCGGAAGTCTAAAAATTGTTTTCCCGACACCTCCACAAACCCGCCATTCCCCGACAACAAGCCACCTCGGGCAGTAATATTGCCATTAAACCGAGTAGTTTCATCAGCCCAAACGATCGCTCGCCCGCCATTCCCGTTGCTAATCGCATCCACATTAATCGTCGAATCTGCACTCACAAATGTCCGCAAAGCATTCGGTACAGTCCCCAAACCCTGAAAATCTCCCCCAATCAGTACATTCCCACCGCCGTTAATACCCGAAGCATCGATGTTAGCCGCGATCGCACCTACACGATCGCCCAATATGCTAACATTACCCCCAGTATTACCCGAGACGTTGATACTGCCGCTGGCGATCGCAGTTCCAGGCACAACAGGCACAGCCACATTCCCCGCCAGCACCACATCCCCATTGGCATTTACCGTCAAATTCGTTGCTTGTTCCTGGCTTTTTCCAGTCAGCAACTGCGGCAAAGATAGCACTGGCTGCGCGAAATTATTCGGCAAGGAACTTTGGCTAGCTGTCGGCTGAATTTCCAGACTCAGCAAATTTCCGGTTTGAGCGATCCGTACCAAATTTTGACCGGGTACGGCCATCACGGTAATATTGCCAGACGGCGCAGTTAACTGACCGGTATTGACTACCGTACCACCGATTAAACTTAAACTTTGACCGGGCGCCACCGTCAAATTCCCTGCATTTACAATGCTTCCTGCTTGCGGACTGGTAAATGCGAAACTGTTCGGATTCCCGATTAAGCTTGCCCAGTTGTTATTGCCGATCGCACTAAACCACTGATTGTTCCCAAAACCAATACCTGTCGCCGCCGTAGCGTTAAAAGAACCAGGTACGTTGAGCAGGGCATTCTGCCCAAAAATTATCCCCGACGGATTCATCAAAAACAGGTTAGAATTGCCACCTGTCACTTGAATTAAGCCGTTGATTAGAGAAGGATTTCCCCCGTTAATTCTTCCTAAAATATTTTGAATGTTGGGATTGGTTAAAAAGTTTGCCGTTTGACCGGAACTGAGACCAAACTGAGTAAAACTGTGAAACAGGTTAGCTTTATCTCCGCCCAATGACCCCCCGGTAATGTCGTAGCGATCGCCATTGGGTGTCACGACGGTGTTCGTGCCGTCTGCTGCTGGGGTGATGGGTTGCGCGGAAGCGGAACCAGCCGCTGCATTGAGCCAGCCAACTATGAATAACCATCCGAGCAAATGTAGTTTGTTGGCTGCCATTGTGTTTAAAGATTTGTGCTAAAAGTGCGATGTATTTATCTATCCTTAGTCTTACTCCTCAAAGTTCCTCATTTGAAATACTCACCGTGCTGAAGCAACGGTGATTCTTGACGCTTCATCGGGGAAAAGCTACCGAAGTAGTCTGACAGTCCCTCTGCGCCCGTTTAGAGTCGTGGCGATTCCCCATCCCGACTTTCTCAATATTCTTAGCGGCGTTTTCATCTCTATCTTGCTCAGTACCGCAATTCAAACAAAGCACTGAGCGAATAGACAAATCGATTTGCCCCCACTTAAAACCGCAGTCTGAACAAACCTGACTGGTAGGTTCCCATCGACTGATGACCTTGAACTCTCTGCCAAACTTCTCTGATTTAGCCTCGCACAAAGTTCGGAATTCATACCATCCTTGTTGGCTAATTGCTCTTGAGAGTTTGCGATTCTTTACCATGCCAGACACATTTAAATCTTCCAAAACAATCACTTGGTTTTCGTTGATTACTTTGGTTGACAACTTGTGTAAGAAATCTTTGCGAGTATCGGCAATTTTATTGTGCAGCTTGGCGATTCTAATGCGAGTTACATTCCTTCTCTTGGAATCTTTGGGCTGACGGGCTAACTTGCGTTGCAATTTGCGAACTTTGCGGTCTAGTTTTTTATAGCTAGGGCTTTCGGCTTTCTCGCCGTTGCTCATCACCGCAAAGGTTTTGATTCCTAAATCGATTCCGATGCTGGGGTTTTTAGCCTCAGATGAAATGGGTTGAATTTCTATTACAAAGCTCAGCAAATAACGATTTGCACAATCCTTGATTACCGTGACGGAACTAGGTTCAGATGGTAACGCCCTCGACCAAATCGGATTGACAATTCCAATCTTGGCTAGATAAACTCCATCACCTTTGATTGAAAATCCTCCAACTCTAAAACGCGCCGATTGACTGCTGGTTCTTTTTTTGAACTTAGGATATCCGACTTTACGACCTTTTCTCTTTCCCTTGCAGGAGTTGAAAAAGTTCTTAAAAGCAATATCCAGGTCGGCAACTGATTGTTGCAGCGGGACGCACGACACGTCTCCCAGCCAAGCCCTTTCTTCAGTATTTTTAGCCCCAGTTATGACGATTTTTTGCAAATCTGCCGAACTTGGTTTTTTGTCTGACTGTTTGCAAAGTGCGAGCGCATCGTTCCAGACTACCCGGACGCAGCCAAACAACCGAGCTAGGCTCTGCTGTTGTTGGTCGGTTGGGTAAAATCTGTAACGAAATCTTGCTTTCACGGGTTGTGTTAAAATTGGTCTATTATTTGATTATATATTGGTCTACAGGCAATGACAACTATTTACTTACCGCCGAGAACGGCATTCTGTTACAGAACTTAAAATGCACTTGGTCTGCGTGACAAAGTACCGTCGGCCTGTATTTACGGGCGAAAGTCTTGATTTGATTGAAAAAACGTTTCGAGAGGTTGCTGAAAAAATGAATTTTCAGGTTCTGGAGTTTAATGGTGAAGGTAATCACATTCATGCGCTGATTGAGTATCCGCCTAAACTTTCTATCTCTCAAATAGTGAATGCTTTGAAAGGAGTTTCTAGCCGTCGCTACGGACAGGCTGGATACAAAAAACCTCACAAAGAAGCTTTATGGAGTCCTAGCTATTTTGCGGTTTCTGTAGGGGGCGCGCCTCTAGAAGTCTTAAAGGAATATATTAAAAATCAAGAAAAGCCGTCCTAGAAGGACGGGGCTTGTATCCCAATTTTTTGGTCAGTTAGGTAAGTTCGGAATCTTGCATATGGTAGCTTACCAAGGACTGCCGATCAGGGTGAAACTACTCCAGTAGTAAGGATGAGAAAAATCTTGGTTTCTTTGTTTGATATTAGCTGGTAAATTCAACTTCCCTCCTGTTGTCACTAACTGTTGGTTTTTAATTCCAACTTGACGAGCAATCATTGCTTGTTGAGCAAGTTGCAGGGTTTCTGCCTTAGTTGTGCCTCCTCGAAGTTGGTAGTAAAATTCGCTCATCAGTCCCAAAGTGCCTCCATCGTCAACATACCACAAACTCCCTAGGGCAGATGCAGCGCCGGATTTGACCGCTAAACCTCCAAAACCTAACTCTGATTCGCGATCGCCCAAAGCAGTTGTACAAGCACTCAATACTAACAAGTCTACCTGCGGATTGCGCCAATTTAAACTTCCCATATCATTGAGTCGCAATTTAGAATTCCAGAGTTGAATGTAGGAATTACTCGCTTTTCCTGGTTGGAATTCCGCATGGGTTGCTAGGTGAACAATCCGAAATTCTCCCTT
Source organism: Microcoleus sp. PH2017_24_DOB_U_A (assembly GCF_020738205.1). NCBI lineage: Bacteria > Bacillati > Cyanobacteriota > Cyanophyceae > Oscillatoriales > Microcoleaceae > Microcoleus > Microcoleus sp. PH2017_24_DOB_U_A. The sequence continues at coordinate 71,721 of NZ_JAEQCT010000019.1, read as the reverse complement.
GGCGTGTTCGGAGTTGAGTGTATCTAAGGTGAAAGCTGAATTGAGGAAAAATGGCCCCTGCAACTGACCAGAAATCATCTGCAATTCTAGGGGGACGCTGGGTAATGGCTTTTTGTCCACAAATTCCGATCGTCCCATTGCTAGCACTCTGGTGCTATTAACCGATTTGTAATTAGTGTTAGTGGCACTAAAACTCGGAATTAGGCTGAAATTGTATTTTTGAATCAAGAAGCCTTTACCGTCGTGCAAAGCGGCAAAAGGTACACTCCGCAATCCCGGATCTACTGACAGCAATAAAGTCTTAATTCCTAACCTTTCTAAGTCTTTTTCTAGAGGTGCGATCGCCCATTTATACAGTTGCTGGGCGGAGGGTAGATAACTGGTAGTATTGCGTTTGGCGGGAGTGGTGATTTCATCCCGCAACTCTTTGACAACCGGGAAAAGAGCTGCTCTGTTGGCTTCCGGAACGCTGTAGTGAATCGATCGCCCTACGGGAGGAATTAAAATTAGTTCCAGTCGATCGACTCGCGAGACCATGTAGATAATACCAGACCGCTTGCCGGTTTGCTGTTCGATATTTCTTAATGTTTCTTGGAATGTCGGAACCAAGAGTTGTTCGTCTGGGAGGTTGCTTTTTATCCCCAGGTATGATTCAAATTCTTGATTCCTCAGTCCTTCGACTCCCCAGACTATTTTCTGGATGTCGTTAGTTTCAAAAAGTCGATCGGGAGACGAGACATATCCCAGCGCTAAACGAGAATTAGAGTTGGCTGCTGGCGCTGATTCGTTGCTGCTTTGTGTTGGCTGTGATTCGCCCGAGGGCAAGTTACTGATGATACTAGAATCAAGTCTTAAAATGCGATCGTTAACAACACCGGAACTGTTTAGGCGTGGAATACTCCGGGGCTGCAAGTCTTCTGTTTCGGGGGTTGAGGGTGTAGCTGCCGGTGTGGGTGTAGCTGCGGGTGCGGACGATGCTGATGCTGCTGTTCCTACTGTGCTGCCACGTGCGATCGACAATGGGTTAGAATCGATCGCAGGTACTGCTGCTTCTGTTGTTGTCGGCGAAACTGTCGAGCGATTTGTCGGCGCAATTCCTTCGGTTGTCGGCGAAACTGTCGATCGATTTGTCGGCGCAATTCCTTCGGTTGTCGGCGAAACACTTGTCGGCGCAATTCCTTCGGTTGTCGGCGAAACTGTCGAGCGATTTGTCGGCGCAATTCCTTCGGTTGTCGGCGAAACTGTCGAGCGATTTGTCGGCGGAATGATGTCAGTTATGGGCGACGAAATTGTTGACCGATTTGTCGGCGGAATAAGACCCTCGATCTGCCCATTTGTCGGCGGAATATTTTCCGAGATTAGCCCATTTGTCGGCGGAATGATACCAGTGTTCGGCCCATTCGGCCCATTTGTCGGCGGAATGATACCAGTGTTCGGCCCATTTGTCGGCGGAATGATACCAGTGTTCGGCCCATTTGTCGGCGGAATGATACCAGTGTTTGGCCCATTTGTCGGCGGAATGATGCCCGTGTTTGGCCCATTTGTTGGCGGAATGATACCAGTGTTTGGCCCATTTGTTGGCGGAATGATGCCCGTGTTCGGCCCATTTGTCGGCGGAATGATACCCGTGTTTGGCCCATTTGTCGGCGGAATGATACCAGTGTTCGGCCCATTTGTCGGCGGAATGATACCCGTGTTTGGCCCATTTGTTGGCGGAATTACTTCAGGTGTCGGCCCATTTGTCGGCGGAATGATGCCCGTGTTTGGCCCATTTGTTGGCGGAATTACTTCAGGTGTCGGCCCATTTGTCGGCGGAATTACTTCAGGTGTCGGCCCATTTGTCGGCGGAATTACTTCAGGTGTCGGCGGGATTGGCTGCCGATTTGTTGGCGCTGGATCTTTGCCGTCGTCAGTCAACAACACAATATTACCCACAATACTAGAACGCGGAAACGACTGCGATGTAATTCTAGATTGTCCAGTTGTAATTGCACCCGCCGTACCGTTAATAGTAGTATCTCCCACGACAAACGGTTGAATCGGTGGGCCTTGATCTCCACCAGCGTGCACAATTGTAATTTTGCCACCACCGGCGCCACCCGCAGTAGAAATACTAGCAAATCCTGTCGGCGAAAGTGCGGTGGAAAAACCACCTGTAGCGCGGAAAAAATTCCCCGTCGAAATAAACACATCGCCACCAGTGCCACGCGTACCGCCTTGGGCATTAATTGACTCTACTTGAAGATCGCCGATCGGATCTAAGAACACATTGCCACCATTTCCGGCTGTACCGAAGGAGGTAATTTTTCCCGCCGTAATTGAATTTAAAGCTTTAACGGTAATGTTCCCGCCAGTATTTCCCGCTGTATTCAAATCTCTAGCATTCACTTTTCCGGTAGGGCTCGAAAGCTCGATTGTCCCTCCATTTTGCCCGTTTGAAGCAGTGACATTTCCCAACAAATTGATATTTCCGGTGCTATTTACTTGCAAGCTTTGCGCGTTAATATTCGAGTTTGCTGTAACATCCGCAGCATTGGCTGTCAGATTTCCTAGGGCTGTGGTTGCGCCCACCGATCCATTGAAAGTGATGCTGCCGCTACCTGCTGCGAGATTTAGATTCCGGGCGCCATCTATACTGTCGATCGCACCCCCAAAGCCAATATTCCCGCCAGCAGTCTTGAATACAGCATCTTTCGTCAACCCGAGAGAACCGTTAATATTGATATTGCTGTTATTAGTGGTAACATTGCCACCCAACTTAGTATTTAAGGCAGTAACATTCAAACCTGTCAGTGGTGTTGTGTTTCCGATATTTCCTTGCAGCAGCACATTGCCTTTAGTAGCATTGATGTTCAAGCGCCGAGATCCATCGATCGCACCTGCGATACTAACATTACCGACGGCACTGCTGAGAGCGACATCATTGCCGAGTTTGACATTATTGCTGTTAAGAGCAATACTGCTGTTGTCATTTCCGGTAATATTGGCGTTAAGTGCGATCGTACCAGTTCCCGTTTGAATCGTGACTGGGGCGGTAAAAGTGAGATCGTTAGGAATGGTAATATTGCCACTACCATTCAATTTCCCGATCGCGATCGAGCTAAATCCCTTTTGAATCAAATTAATTTCCGATGCCGTCAAATCTAAAGCGGGAGTAGTGTTGTCGGTGCCACCAACCACAATATTTTGTCCTGCCTTTGTCGGTTGCAACGCTAGCGAGGCCGTACCAGAAACCTTATCGGAAAAATTAATTTCACTTGCTGTTAAATTCAGCGAGTTACTTCCTGCTGCTAAAGTCGAACCGAAAGCAATAGTTGCATCTCCCGGTGTAAAACTTACAGGAGCTTTTAGTGTCACCGGGCCTTGAAAACTGATGTTATCATTAGTTGTGGCGATATTGCCGCTAACCGCAACAGTTCCCGCCCCTTTTTGACTGAATGCACCGTCTAAATTCAGGTTTTTCTCAATATTGAGATTAACCTTATTGGTAATTGTGAGCGCCCCGTCATTGGTGGTTGTGACAATTCCTTTGAGATTAACATTGTCAGCAGCAATACCGAGATTGCCAGCTACGTCAACAGTCTTGTTGAAAGTAATATCGGTGCCTGCGAGAATCGGATTGTTGGCAATTGTCACTGCATCTGCATAAGTTTGACCGCCAGTTGTCGTAACACTGCCACCTAAAGATGTTTTGCTGTTGGCAGTTAAACTTGTCAGAGGAGTTGTTTTGCCGATCGCACTTGTGAAGGTAACATTACCGCTAGCCGCCTTCACCGTCAAATCGCTGCCACCATCAACAGTATTGTTAAAAGTTAATTCGCTACCTGACAGAATCGGATTATTGGCAATCGTGACTGCATCGTTATAGGTTTGAGGGTTAGTTGTAGTGACATTTCCCTTCACTTGAGTTGTGCCACCCGCATCTGTAGTCAAACTCGCGGCCTTGACTGTTTGATTAAATGCAGTTATTCCTTGAGAGTTAGCTTTCAGATTGCCGATCGCACTTGCAGCCCCAACTGCACCGCTGAATGTAATATTGCCACTACCCGAATTCACAGTCAAATCGCCAGTGCCGTCAACATTATTATTGAAAGTCACAGCGCTGCCTGACAGAATCGGATTGTTGGCAATTGTGACAGCATCTCCATAGGTTTGAGGGCCAGTTGTAATGACATTGCCCTTGAGTATAGTTGTACCAACCGCATTGGTAGTGACGCTGGCAGAACTGACAGTATTAAATGTGGTTGTACCTGTAGAGTTAGCTGTCAGATTGCCGATCGCACTTAGAGTCCCAACTGCACCGCTAAATGTAATATTACCGCTACCCCCATTCACAGTCAAATTGCTGCTACCGTTCACAGTATCGTTGAAAGTAACGCCCGTGCCTGCGAGAATTGGATTGTTGGCAATCGTGACAGCATCTCCATAGGTTTGAGCGCCGGTGGTAGTCACATTGCCATTTAATTCAGTTTTGCCGCCAGCATTGGTAGTGAAACTGCTAGCAGTGACAGCATTAAATGTAGCCGTACCACCACTGTTGACAATAATATTTCCTAAGGGTACGGTATTACCTATAGCACCTTTCACCGCAATATTTACCGTACCTGTTTCTAAAGTGAGATTGCCACTGCCATCAATATTATCATTCAACAGAATCTTGCCACTTGCTGAATTTCCATTGCCGATCAAGACGCTATCTCCGACTAAGACATTACCCTTAATGGTGATATCTTGAGCGGCGGTGGTAATATTTCCCTTCAGGTTATTAGTAGTAGCGTTGAGAGTAACTGAAGCATCATCAGTTCCCGAAATTGCTTGAGCTTTATTTACAAAAATTGTGCCTTGAGTATTGAAAGTCACAGGATCTTTGAAAACAGCAGGCAAATTGTCTACCGTGATATTGCCTGCGGTAGTATTAGTTCCGATCGCAATTCCACTAAATCCATTAGCCAAGGAGGAGAAAAATTGTTTTCCTAAATCGATCGCCTTCGGATCGTCAGCAAGTGCATCCTGGAAGCGAATTCCGACATTAGGCGAAGACGGCGCAATTGACAAAGTACCCTTACCCTGTACGGAATCTGGGCCTCCCGAAAAGCTCATGTCATTACCGCTAATGCTAATATTTCCCGTACCGGACAATCCCCTAGCATCAATGATATTGATCCGAACTAGATTGGGTGTGGCGATCGCGATATCGCCACCCGCACCGTTCGTAGAACTAGAGTTCCAAACTACTCCGGGATCTGCTAAAATGTTGCCTGTTTTACCGGTGAGGGTAATTTTTCCACCATCGCCCGCCGTGGAACTTGAGTTAAGATTACCAGGAGTAATATTGTTCGCACTCAGTGCAATCGGGCCGCCACTTCCAGTAGTAGAACTGGTATCGATCGCCCCTGTGGAACTCCTCGTAATGTTACCATTGTTGCTCGTAAGCGCGATCGCCCGTCCGGGATTCGTAATATTGCCTGTAGTAATATCGCCAGTAGTGGTAATCGCGATCGGACTGGTACTGGTAACATTCTGAGAATTGACTATTGTCAGGGAACCCAAAGGCACAGTCCCCCCAACAGCCCCGTTAAGATTAATAATACCTGTTCCCGAAGTCAAAGTTAGCTTCCCATCGCCGTCAACAGTTCCCTTAAAATTAATGTCGCCTGCCTTCGTCAACCCAGTATCGAGAGTGACATTAGAACCCTGAACGAGAGACACTTTACCACCAAAGGTAATATTCTGTTCGTTGGTGACAACATTTGCATTTAAGTTAGTAGTGGCAGCATCAAAACTAATTGAAGCGTTATTTATACCTTTAATGTTGCCATTGACTGCAATTGTGCCGCTAGTTGTGGCGTTAGTTTGGGGAGATCGAAATGTAACCGGAAAATCAAAAGTAACAGCACTGGGGTCAGCAATTGCGATCGTCCCACTGCCGTCCGCCCGCCCGACAATCATTTGGGAAAATCCCTTGAAAGCTGCGAGTTCAGTAGTGCTGAGATTCAAATCAGCAGAATTACCGGCAGTGCCAACAGTAATACCTAAACTCGGAGTCAGAGGTTGCAACAGAATAGTACCGTTGCCTTTGACTTGAGACGTGGGTGAAACCGTAATTGCATCACTGGTCAAAGTAACATCATTACCGGTTCCTGCCGTCAGGTTGATGTTGCTATTATTCAGGTTAATTTCATTAGTACCGCTTGGCCCATTACCAGTCAGAGCAACATTTCCCACCGTCGATTTGAGCGCTCCATTATTCAGATAAATTGCCGCCGAACCGATTGCTGCCTTACCATTCAGATCGATACTTGCCTTCGTCGATTCTACTGCTGAATTACCCTCAACAATAATGCCATAATTTGTTTTATTGATACCAGTCCCCGCACCTGTGCCAGTCATGGCGATATTTCCACTCGCCGATCGCACGTTAGAATTAGCAACAGATATCCCGCTGTTATTGTCTGTGCCCGCACCAGCCGTACCGTTGAAAGAAATACTTCCGCTTCCAGTTGATTCAACTAACGATCCATTTAGAAGTGGTACCTCTGACGACGGCAGGTTTTCCATGCGAATACCGTGGTTACCAATTCCAGTGCCACCACCTGTCCCTGCGAAACTGATGTTTCCATTGTTTGATAGCACTTTGGCGGCGTTAATCAATATCCCGGAGTTATTGTTTTTGCCCGCACCGCCGGTACCGCTGAAACTAATACTTCCAATGCCTGTTGATTGCACTAAGGCCGCGTTGTCGATCGCAATACCGTAATTACTGCTTCCACTGCTGCCACCTTTTCCAATAAGACTGATATCTCCATCGAATGATTTAACGCTGCTATTTGTCTCAATAGATATCCCTCTATTGCTGCCATTAATCCCATTGCCGCCCGTACCAGTCAGGCCAACTTTTCCCGTCCCCGTTGATTCCACCACGGCATTACTCAAAATCAGAATGCCGTTACCAGATCCGCTGCCGTTACCAATCAGTGTAATCTCACCATTGGCTGAACTTATAGTAGGCCCGCGCAAAATTATCCCGTCACTATTGAGGCTGGTACCGCTAGTGCCAGTAAGGGTAATCTTTCCCGTTCCAGTAGTTACTAAAGTAGGTGTAATGGTTCCGCCAGATACCTGAAGGCCGACGTTGATTGCCGTGTTTCCTGCACTACTACCAGTGAGGTCAATATTCCCACCACCAGCATTAATCGTACCACCATTAATATTAATCCCATTTCCATTGACAGTATTCCCGCGGCCAATACCGGTAAAATTGCCACCATTTGTATTAATCGTCGCATTGGTAATGGTGACATTACCACCGGCGAGATTGTCGGTATCAGCATTCAGGGTGATATTGCCTCCCTGAGTTGTGATATTGTTGTTAACAAATATGCTATTACTGGCATTCAGAGTCAGGGAATTTTTATTAGCCCAAGCAATCGGAGCGCTAACTGTAATATCCCCTGCACTCGCACCAAGAGATGTAGTAGAAATAGTGACATTACCTAAACCCAATTGCGTTTGCAGCGTCCCGTTATTAATTGTAGCCGTAGGCGCAGCGATACCGGGAGTAAACACTCCTCCCCCGAATGCACCGGCTGCATCCGGAGCTGTGCTAATAGTAATATTAGTAGGATCTAACAATAAGGTTCCGGCACTGCCGACAGTCGATCGCAAATCCACCAACCCAGCGAAATCCAGCGATTGTTTTCCCGATACCTCCACAAACCCGCCATTCCCAGAAAACAAGCCACCTCGGGCAGTAATATTCCCATTAAAACGAGTAGTTTCATCAGCCCAAACGATCGCTCGCCCGCCATTACCGTTGCTAATCGCATCCACATTAATCGTCGAATCTGCACTCACAAATGTCCGCAAAGCATTCGGTACAGTCCCCAAACCCTGAAAATCTCCGCCAATCAGTACATTCCCGCCGCCGTTAATACCCGAAGCATCGATGTTAGCCGCGATCGCACCTACCCGATCGCCCAATATGCTAACATTACCCCCAGTATTGCCCGAGACATTGATACTGCCGCTGGCGATCGCAGTTCCCGCCACAACAGGCACAGCCAAATTCCCCGCCAGCACCACATCCCCATTGGCATTTACCGTCAAATTCGTTGCTTGTTCCTGGCCTTTTCCTGTCAGTAACTCCGGCAAAGATAACACCGGTTGCGTCCAATTATTCGGCAGCGATCCCCCAGTTGCTGTTGGTTGAACATCCAAACTCAATAAATTACCAGCTTGAGAAATCCGCACCAAATTTTGACCGGGTACAGCCGTAATCAGAACACCGCCTCCTGGCGCGTTTAGCTGGCCGGTATTCACAACCGTCCCCCCCGTCAAACTTAAACTTTGACCGGGTGCCACCGTCAAATTCCCGGCATTTACAATGCTTCCTGCTTGCGGACTGGTAAATGCGAAACTGTTCGGATTCCCGATTAAAGCTGCCCAGTTGTTATTGGCGATCGCACTAAACCACTGATTGTTCCCAAAACCGATACCTGTCGCCGCCGTGGCGTTAAAAGAACCCGGTACGTTGAGGCTGGCATTTTGTCCGAAAATTATCCCCGACGGATTCATCAAAAACAGGTTGGAATTGCCGCCTGTAACTTGAATTAAGCCGTTGATTACAGAAGGATTTCCTCCGTTAATTCTTCCTAAGATATTTTGAATGTTGGGATTGGTTAAAAAGTTTGCCGTTTGACCGGAACTGAGACCAAACTGAGTAAAACTGTGAAACAGGTTAGCCTTGTCACCGCCCAATGACCCCCCGGAAATGTCGTAGCGATTGCCGTTGGGTGTCACGACTGTATTCGTGCCGTCTGGTGCGGGGGTGATGGGTTGCGCGGAAGCCGAGCCGGCCGCTGCATTGAGGCAGCCAAGTATGAATAACCATCCGAGCAAATTTAGTTTGTTGGCTGCCATTGTGGTTAAAGATCTGTGCTAAAAGTGCGATCGTATTTATCTTTCCCTATTCTGACTCATGAAGGTTCCTCCTGTCAATAGGATTTACGGTATTTTGCCTCGAAAAAATATAGCAAATCCGCAGGAAATCTATCTATTTAATTACCATAAATAATTGGTTTAAAGCCGGAACCCTTTTAAGGATAAATTAAAAGCAGACTATTCATTACTCCAATCCTCTTCTTTCCTTTGTCAAGTGCTATCAACTGTCAACTATCAACTGTCAACTGTCAGTTGTCAACTGTCAACTGTCAACTGTCAACTGTCAACTGTCAGTTGTCAACTGTCAACTGTCAACTGTCAGTTGAACAACCTTGACGATTAGCAGTCAAAAATGCGTAAGTACCGATCGCCAGTGAAAGCAACTTGCTGCTAGTGCCAAACAACTCGCTCCAATTCCTACTCTGGACAGCGCCACAGCCGATTCCAGGGCGAGCAGCTTGCAGTCCGCTTCCAGGAGCAACTCACCCAACAGCCAAATTTTTCTGAGAAACTTTATAAGTTTGGGATGAGCTTTACCAAAATTTTACAAAAATTGACTAAAAAAATTTATATATTTTTGATGAAAGCTAATATTTGCAAGTCTTCCAGTCAATTTGAGACAGTTAGCGATACCAATAGATGTAGTAGCTTGTAAATCTATACTGAGTGAAAATCTGGCTGTGACAGATGAAAGTAGTCTGCCACTAGAGTGTCAGTGAAAACTCTTAAAACAAGCACTCATTGACTCAAAAAAACACCTAAGTGATATCAGTCCGTAGAGTCACTGCCGTAGAGTCTGTTTTGTCGGTTTGACGATCGCCCTTAATATCCGAGGGTCGCGATCGTCTATTCCTGTCTTGACAAGATAGCATTGACCAGCTTACTAACTAACAATATTGGAGGAATCAGGGTTATGACTACCTTAACGCTAGTCAAAAAAACATCTTTTACAGTCGCCAGCTTGGCAACCACAATCTTGCTCAGCATCTGCACGCCCGCCCGAGCTTTCATGTTTGGCAGCACTGGCATCCAGTTCGATCGAGATACCAATATCAACTTTACATTCGACCAATCTCACGGCGCTTACCAGTCTAGCTTGTGGGTAGCCCAAGCTCAGACAGGAGCCAATGGCTACAGCAACATCACCCGACTGTTTTACGAGTTCAAACCCTCAGATAACGGGAACGCCGATGAATGGAAAGGAACCTTCGGCAACTCCGTGGGATCGAACAACGGCTCCCCAACTCAAACCTTCACCTTTTTGCAGGATCAAGTTTATGCCCTGCTGCTCTGGAGTGACAGCGGCAGTGGCAAACAATTCGAGCAGTACGCCTCCAGCAGCACCTTCATGAACAGCCCCGAATGGTTTGCCGCCAACACCCAGTTTCGCAGAGATGACTGTGTGGTGGCCGGATGTCAGCAAGCCGTATTTGGCGAATTTGGGCTCAACCCCCGCTCCCCCGACTCATTTACAAGTATCAACGGCGGTAAAGGCCCAGAACAATATTCATCGCTCACAATGGCCCAACTGGCTCAGGGAAGCAAAATCTCCTTCGACGATGCCGGAGGAGGAAACGATCGCGACTTCCAAGACTTCACCGTCTCCGCCGAGCTAGCACCCGAGCCTGTGACAGTGTTCGGCACCATGCTGGGGATCGGGGCTTTGGCGGCGGCTCGCGGCAAAAAAAAGCGACAGCAGCAACCAAAAAAATGACTCTTAAGCATCCCCATACAAATCTAAATAGTGAGTCTGTTCAGTGGTACTCTGAGAAATAGCATTTCTAAATGTTAAGACTTTTTCCACAACGGGAAAAATAGAATCCTAACAAAGGCACTATTCATGGTATCCACCGCAACAAAAACGAACGTAGGCTACATCACCCAAATCATCGGGCCAGTTGTAGACGTAAAATTCCCAGGCGGCAAACTGCCCCAAATCTATAACGCTATTACGATCGCCGGCAAAAACGAAGCAGGTCAAGACATTTCTGTTACCTGCGAAGTTCAGCAACTCCTCGGAGACAGCCAAGTGCGTGCAGTTTCCATGAGTACCACCGACGGCTTAATGCGCGGTATGGAAGTATTAGATACCGGGGAAGCGATCCAAGTTCCCGTCGGAATCCCGACTCTCGGCCGTATTTTTAACGTCATCGGCGAACCCGTAGACAACCTCGGCCCGGTCAATACTTCCGAAAGTATGCCCATCCACCGCCAGCCGCCGGCTTTCACCGAACTAGAAACCAAGCCTTCGGTGTTTGAAACAGGGATCAAGGTCATCGACCTCCTGGCTCCCTACCGTCGCGGTGGCAAAATCGGTTTGTTCGGCGGCGCAGGCGTCGGCAAAACCGTGATCATGATGGAACTCGTGAACAACATCGCCAAGGCTCACGGCGGCGTGTCCGTGTTTGGCGGTGTGGGCGAGCGCACCCGTGAAGGTAATGACCTTTACAAAGAAATGATCGAGTCTGGGGTTATTGACGAAAAAGACCGCAGCAAATCGAAAATTGCCCTAGTATACGGTCAAATGAACGAGCCACCAGGTGCTCGGATGCGCGTGGGCCTGTCGGCTCTAGCGATGGCCGAATACTTCCGCGATGTCAGCAAGCAAGACGTACTCTTGTTCATTGACAACATCTTCCGGTTCGTACAAGCGGGATCTGAGGTATCGGCTTTGTTGGGTCGGATGCCTTCGGCTGTGGGATATCAGCCGACTCTCGGTACAGACATGGGCGACTTGCAAGAACGGATTACTTCGACTACCGAAGGTTCGATTACTTCGGTTCAAGCTGTGTACGTACCTGCGGATGACTTCACTGATCCAGCGCCGGCTACGACTTTTGCTCACTTAGACGCTACAACTTTGTTGTCTCGCGGTTTGGCTGCGAAGGGTATTTATCCGGCTGTTGATCCCCTGGAATCTACCTCCACAATGTTGCAAATTAGCATTGTAGGCGAAGAACACTATGGTGTTGCGCGTCAGGTGCAGTCTATTTTGCAACGCTACAAGGAATTGCAAGATATTATTGCGATTTTGGGTTTGGACGAGCTGTCGGAAGATGACCGCTTGACTGTTTCTCGCGCTCGCAAAATTGAACGCTTCTTGTCTCAACCGTTCTTTGTAGCAGAAGTGTTCACCGGTTCCCCCGGTAAGTACGTCAAGTTGGCTGATACCATTAAGGGCTTCCAAATGATTTTGGGTGGCGAACTTGATGAGTTACCTGAACAAGCTTTCTATTTGGTTGGCGATATCAACGAAGCGATCGCCAAAGCTGAAAAAATGAAGGCTGACGCTAAGTAGAAAGTAGGGAATGGGTAATGGGTAATGGGTAATTGGTAATTGGTAATTGGTTATTGGTTATTGAAACTAACAAATAACCAATTACCTGTTTGGCCAATGCCCAATGCCCAATGCCCAATGCCCAATTCCCAATGCCCAATTCCCAATTCCCAATTCACTATTTATGACATTAACTGTGCGCGTAGTGGCCCCAGACAAAACTGTTTGGGATTCTAATGCTGAAGAAGTAATTCTGCCAAGCACGACAGGCCAATTGGGTATCTTGACCGGTCACGCTCCGATGTTGACTGCTTTGGATACCGGAGTGATGCGCGTCCGTCCTGGTAAGGAATGGGTGTCTATTGCTCTGATGGGCGGCTTTGCAGAAATCCAAGAAAACCAAGTAACTATCCTTGTCAACGGCGCTGAGAAAGGCGAAACGATTGATAAAGAAGCTGCTCGTACTGCTTACACCGAAGCAGAAGCTCGTTTGGAAAGCTCTGCTAGTGGCACTTTGCAAGAGCAAATTCAAGCTAAGCAAGCAATCAAACGCGCGAGAGCTCGTTTTCAAGCGGCCGGCGGCACGATTTAGATAGGACGTACGGTTGAAACCGCGCCTACAAAAACAAAGTCCGCCTCCGCGGACTGAAGAAAATAACGTAATGTTAACCGCCAGTTCTTCAACCCGCACTAGAAGGGTTTTGTTTGTATAGACGCGGTTGAAACCGCCCGGTGTTCTTGTATAGACGGCGGTTGAAACCGCCCGGTCTTCTAAACTCCGGCTTCGGACAAGAGAAATTGCATTGTTTCCCAAGATAGCCCTTGCTCGATATAGCGGGGGTTATTTGGATTGTAGGGACTATAGAGCCGATCGACACTAACAATCTTTGCTGTCTCCGGCAAAACTGGCACTTCTGGATCGCTCGCGGTCGATCGCACCAGGGAGCTAGAAAACCCTTTAAAAATAGCAATTTCGTCGAATTCGCCGTCTATTTCGGCCTTCACGATTAACACTTCGTGCGATCGGGCGATCGTGTATTGTTCCAAACGGCGAGCAATAGAGTCAGCCATAGCAAATCTCACATTCCTGAAATCTGCTATAATATAGCTTAATTTGGTCGCTAATTTCAGAGACAGCCAGCCAAAATTTTATATTTAATTCTACCTTTTTTAACACCCGGAAATCAGCGGACATAATATAAGTCAATACGCTTGGGTTAGCGAAGTATGTCATTGCGAGCTCTTAGCGAAGCAATCGCAAAGACTATGGTGCTTCTCAATGAATTTATCTGCGCGCAAAGCAATTAGATTGTTAACTGAACCGTATTGTAATATAAGTATTGTCAAAAACATCTGGAAAATATTACTCCTGCACAACCTACTTCGACGATATTTTATGAGCCACAAAAAGCCGAGGTTTCAATTATCGTTTTTGATTCAAAATATTAAACAGCATTTGGCTTGGAAATATTCGCTGCTATTTATACTATTTTTTTGCTTGAGTTTAACTGTAGCAAGTTGCAACTCCGATCTGATAAATAGCTTTACAGCAAAAAAAACAAACTCATTCTCAAACTTAACAAAAATAGTAAGAATCGGCCATCAGCCTTTCGGATCCCTGTTTTATCTCAAAGCTAAAGGATCTTTGGAAACCCGTTTAGCAAAAATGGGATGGTCTGTAGAATGGACGGAATTTGTCACAGGGCCACCAATTTTAAAAGCAATAGGACAAGGAAAAATCGATCTGGGTTATGCAGGAGTTACGCCGCCAATTTTTGCCCAATCAGAGGGCATACCTTTCGTTTATATTGCTAATGATTCAGCTTTACCTGGCAGCATTGGCATCATAGTTCCTGAAAATTCTCCTATTCGGACTCTCGCAGATCTTAAAGGCAAGAAAATAGCAGCCACTCGGAAAACATCAGCTCACTATTTGTTAATTCGGGCGTTAACTCAAGGCGGATTGAAGTTAAAAAATGCCGAATTAGTCGATTTGTCTCCGCCAAAAGCTCAGGAAGCATTTCTGAGAGGCGAAGTTGATGCTTGGGCGGTTTGGCAGCCGTTTTTAGCTAAGTTACAGGAAACCATGCCTGCTCATTTCCTGACTGATAGCGAGCAACTGATCAATGACAGAAACTTCTATTTGGCAAGTCGCTCTTTTGCTAGCGACTTTCCCGATATTGTTAAAACAGTCATGGGAGAAACGCGACAGATGGCTAATTGGATAACTAAAAATCCCGAGCGAGCAGTAGACTTTATTACCGCTCGAACCGGAATGAAAAAAACCACAGCTAGAAGTTTAACTAAAAGCCGTACCTACGATTTGTTACCAATTCAAGATAGGGCAGTTGAAGAACAACAACGCATTGCTGAAATTTTCTTTAGGTTGGGACTCCTGCCGGATCGAATTTGGATTGAAGATCGGATCTGGAAACAAAAATTAGATTTATAAAACCACAAGTTAGCCAAAGGTAACGATAAATTAAAGGTGGCGATTGTAGCAGCGCTACGAAAAATGAAATTAGGTGTATCCTAGAGAAAGAGAGTTAAAACTGTTAAGTAGCAGAATCAAATGTCCTCAATTGCCAATCAACTGCGTTATGGTTTTGTCTCGATTGTTGTGGCAAGCGTATTGATGGCAGGGAGTACGTTAGCTTACCTCAGCTTTCGGGGACAAATAGAACAGACAAAACAGCTTCAGTACGAGCGATCGCAAGCTGCGGCCGCCCAAATTAGCGCTTATCTGGATAACTTGCAGCGCCAACTTAATTATTTGTCAGAATTGCGTGGCCTAACAGAATTTAATACTGAAACTCAGCGCAGCATTCTTGAAGGATTAATCAATAGCAACAGCGCCTACGAAGTGGTGGGAATTTTAAACAGTAAAGGTCAAGTCGTACAAGTAATGTCGCCTTACGAATCATACTCTACATCTAGCTTAAGTTTAGCAGGTATTTCGGGAGATGCGCCTCTATTTTGGGAGACGTTTCGACAGGCTCAAAATTATGTTAGCTCGGTAGATGTCGATATGAAGACAACGGTTAATGTTGTTAATTTAGCCGTACCTATTCGTGACAGTAAAAATAAAATTGCTGGAGTATTATTTGCCAGAGTAAGTCTAAACTTTTTAATTCAAATTGCAGCCCGATCGCAAGTTGGAAAAACTGGATACAGCTATGTTATCGACAACCGCTCGGTGCTGATTTCGGAAACAGGAAACAAGGTTAATCCGTATTTACTCCCAGATTTGAAAGGGCGATCGTTTGTGGGAGAGTTATCGAAATTAGCTTTAGCTTCGGGAATGCAATCTCCGCTGGTTTATCGAGGCTGGCACGGGGAAGAAGTCATGGGAACGGGTGCGATCGTCCGTCGGGTACAGTGGATGGTGGTTGTAGAGCTACCTACAGCCGAAGCTTACGCTCCCGTGCGATCGCTCATCTACGTCATGGGTGCAGTTACCGCCGTCAGCGCCCTCGCCGCCGTGGGCTTGGGAGTCGCTTTTGCGCGATCGCTCACAAATCCTTTAAAATCTCTAACATCCGCAGCTACTCAAATGACTAGCGGCATATTGGAAACTCGGGTAAATATTGCCTCATCTAACGAACTAGGAAAATTAGCTAATGCCTTCAACAGCATGGCCGGTCAATTGGAAGTATCTTTCACAAAATTAGAGCATCAAAATGCTCAATTGCAGCGACTTGACAAACTCAAAGACGAATTTTTAGCCAATACTTCTCACGAACTCCGCACCCCACTAAACGGCATTATCGGTTTAACAGAATCTTTGATCGATGGTGCTACAGGACAATTACCAGCACTGACTATTTCCAATCTAGAAATTATTGCATCTAGTGGCAGAAGACTGTCAAATCTCATCAACGACATTCTCGATTTCTCCAAGCTGAGACACAAAAATATTGAACTGCAAATCAAGCCCGTCGGCATTCGAGAAATTGTCGATATCGTAGTAACTCTTTCTCAACCTCTAATTGGCACAAAAAACTTGCAGTTGATTAATTCAGTCACTCCCGACATTCCCCTGGTGGATGCCGACGAAAATCGGGTGCAACAAATTCTTTACAACTTGATCGGCAATGCGATTAAATTTACCGACAATGGTACTGTAGAAATTTCGGCGAATGCGATCGGCTTGGAATCGTCGCAGTTGGCAAAAAAAGAAAGTTCAGTAACGAGCCAGCTTCTATCTTTAATTGTCAGGTCAAAACTGCAAATTACCGTATCCGATACGGGAATTGGCATTGCTGAAGATAAGTTAGAACGAATTTTTGAATCCTTTGAACAAGCAGACGGCTCCACTGCTAGAGAACACGGAGGAACTGGTTTAGGTTTGGCAGTTACAAAGCAGTTAGTCGAGCTGCACGGTGGCGAAATTCAAGTATCTTCAGAACTCGGTGTTGGTTCCCAGTTTACCTTTAGTTTGCCAATTTCTAAAAATCAATATCTCGATGACAAGCAGTTGCCAGCAACTGCTCGACATTCTTTAGTTTCGAGAACAGAAGAGCGCAAGTTGATAATTAATGAAGCTGCTCCACCAAGTTTTAACAATAACAGTTCGAGTGCTATTAAATGTTCTTTGAAAAACAACAAAGTAAAAATTTTGATTGTAGATGACGAACCTGTAAATATTCAGGTATTAACTAACAATCTACTTCTTGAAAATTATACAATTGCCGAAGCTAGCAGCGGTAGAGAAGCTTTAGCTCTTATCGAGAGAGGCTACAAACCCGATCTAATATTGCTAGATATCATGATGCCACGGATGACTGGTTACGAAGTTTGCGATAAAGTCAGGGAGAAATTCACGGCTAGCGAATTGCCAATCGTCATGCTAACCGCGAAAAATCAAGTATCTGACTTAGTGCAAGGTTTCAATGCAGGAGCCAATGATTTTTTAACTAAACCTTTTCTCAAAAATGAATTGCTAGCTCGAATCAAAACTCACATCCGTCTCACAAAAATCAATGCAGCTTATGGTAGATTTGTGCCCCACGACTTTCTGCGATTTTTGGGACACGAAAGTATTGTTGATGTTCAACTAGGCGATCAAATCCAGAAAGAAATGACAGTTTTATTTTCTGATATTCGCTCCTTTACAACTATCTCCGAAGCTATGACTCCCCAAGAAAATTTTAATTTTCTCAACAGCTACCTCAGTCGAGTCAGTCCGGTAATTCGCGATCACAAAGGTTTCATTGATAAATATATTGGCGATGCGATTATGGCACTATTTCCTGAGTCGGCAGATGATGCTGTTCGCGCGGCAGTGGAAATGCAAAAACAAGTTATTCTTTTCAACGATCGCCGACAAACAAGGGATTACGCACCAATTACGATCGGTATTGGTTTGCACGCGGGCACTTTAATGCTGGGTACGATTGGCGAAGAAGAACGGATGGAGAGTACCGTGATTGCTGATGCGGTGAATCTCGCGTCTCGTTTGGAAGGATTGACTAAGGTTTACGGCTCTGGAATTCTCGTTACTGAATCAATTTTAGAGCGTTTGGGCGATCGATCGCAATATCTGTGCCGATTTGTCGATCGAGTCACCGTAAAAGGGAAAACATCTGCCGTGTCGGTGTTTGAAATTTATGATGCAGAAACAGAACAAAGCATTCAGCTAAAACAGGAAACTGCTGCTGTATTTCAACAAGGTATACAGCTTTATGTCGAGCAAAATTTTCCTAAAGCGCAAAAAATCTTTAAGAATATTTGCGAAACAAATCCTCAAGATAAGTTGGCAGCAATCTACTGCCAGCGCTCTCTGAAACATCAAATGTATGGAGTTCCAGAAGGATGGTCGGGGATAGAATGTTTGGATGAAAAGTAGTAAAAGTAGCATCAATCTGAAGTCAGAAATTTTCAGGTCTTCATCGATTTTTCTGGAGCTAGTCTCAGTCATAATATATTCATACCGAAGCCTGAAGACCCAAAATGGGGAATTTCCCCGAAAATCCGCTGTAGAGTTCGCTAGGTTTGACTTCATAATCGAATATAATGCGTAAAGCTATGCGAAAAAAAACCTGGTTTCTATAAAAAATCTCAGGTTTGACAGCGATTCAGGAAACAACCTAGAATCAGGCTGTTATTGTGTAACTTTTGTTCAACTACAACAAGGTTTACAATACTTAACAGTGGTGTAGCTTCCCTCCGAGTATAAACCGTGTCTTTTAATCTAAATTAATGTTATGTCAACTTTTTCTCTCAATCGCTTAGCTGCCAAACTTTCAGGAAAAACGACGCTGCAAACTGTACTCATAGTTCCGTTTGTCTTGCAAGTATTTGCGGCAGTGGGAATTGTGGGATATTTATCATTTAAGAACTCTCAAAAAGCCGTGAACGATCTTGCAGATCAGTTAATGGGGGAAGTGAGCAATCGCATTGAGCAAAATTTGATAACTTATTTGCAAACTCCGCACCAGATCAATCAAAGCAAGCTGGATGCACTGAAGTTGGGTTTTGTGAACATCAAAGACTTGCCAGCTTGGGAAAAGTATCTGTGGCGGCAAGTGCAATTATATCCTTATATCAATTTTACCTCATTCGCCAATCGCAATGGAGAATACCGCACTGGCGAAAAGATGTCGAATGGGACTTTATTGATTAACGCCTCCGGCCCGTCTACCAAATTTAATTTTTATTCCTACAATACTAATGATACGGGCGATCGCACAAAAATAGCAGCCACCATCAAAAACTTCGACATCCGACAGAACCCTTTATACAAAGATGCCTCTGTAGCAGGCAAAACCACTTGGAGTTCAGTGGATGTCTCCTCGCTAGAACCCACACTGCTCCTCAGCGCGCTGCAACCAGTTTACAACAACCAGAAACAGCTAGACGGAGTATTAATTACTGCTTTACGTCTGGACAGTATCAGTGAATTTTTAAACAGCCTCAAAATAGGCAAATCCGGTCAAACTTTTATTATCGAAAGAAAGGGAACGCTGCTGGCAACTTCCACCCCAGAAAAACCTTTCCGCAACAAAAACGGTAAAAAACAACAGTTTCAAGTCAAAGAAAGCAGCGATATCGTAACCCAGAGTACAGCTAAATACTTAGAAAGTCACTTTCAAGACTTGCAGCAAATTACCGAATCGAAACTAATCCATTTTGAAATCAACGGGAAGCAGCAATTTTTAAAAGTTATGCCATTCCAAGATGGCAAAGGTTTAGATTGGCTCATTGTCGTCGTCGTTCCAGAAGCCGATTTTATGGAACAAATAAATGCCGGCAATAGAACTACAATCTTGCTATGTCTGGCAGCTTTGGCTGTAGCTACTGCGATCGGAATTTGCACTTCTCGCTGGATTACCAAACCAATTTTAAAATTAAAAGATGCAGCAATAGATTTGTCTCAAGGACAATTTGACAGAACTGTCAAGCTCGATCGTTCCGACGAGTTGGGCGTGCTTGCTACTGCTTTTAACAGCATGGCAGCACAACTGCAAACATCTTTTAGTGCCTTAGAAACTAAAAATACCCAATTGCAGCAACTGGACAAACTGAAAGACGAATTCTTAGCCAATACTTCCCACGAACTCCGCACTCCCCTCAACGGCATTATTGGGATTGCAGAATCTTTGATAGACGGTGCTACCGGAAAACTGCCAGAAACGACCAATTTCAACTTAGCTTTGATTGCATCGTCAGGAAAAAGATTGGCTTCTTTAATAAACGATATCCTCGACTTTTCTCAGCTCAAACACAAAAGTCTTGAACTGCAAACTAAGTCAGTCAACCTCCGAGAAATCGTCTTTGTGATTCTCAAATTATGTCAGCCATTGGTAGGCACAAAAAAATTGCAATTGATTAACTCAGTTGCTCCGGAATTGCCACCAATAGCAGCCGACGAGAATCGTTTGGAGCAAATACTTTATAACTTAATCGGCAACGCGATTAAATTCACTGAAAGCGGCACAGTTGAGATTTCAGCAGCATTGATAACGAGCCCTGAAGAATCATCACCTAATCCCCAATTGGCGATTACTGTATCCGACACAGGCATTGGCATCCCCGAAAATAAATTAGAGCAAATTTTTGAATCATTTGAACAAGCTGACGGTTCCACTGCTAGAGAATATGGTGGGACGGGTTTAGGGTTAACTGTTGCCAAGAAATTAGTGGAATTACACGGCGGTAAAATCTCGGTATCTTCAAGTGTAGGCGTAGGTTCCCAATTTATTTTTACTTTACCAGTCTCAGAGAGTCAGCCGGAAATTAACAGCAAACAGCCTGGTTTAACCGAGGGCGAGGAGATTTTGCTTGCTCCTGAATTAGACTCCGAATCATCTCTAGTAAATTCTACTATCTTAACCAAAAGGGACTTGATAGAAGAAGGTGAAAAAGTAAAAGTTTTAGTGGTCGATGATGAACCAATTAACATTCAGGTCATTATCAATAATCTCGCTCTGGAAAACTATGCGATCGCTCAAGCGATCAACGGCAGAGAAGCTTTAAATCTGATTGAATCAGGATTTAAGCCAGACTTGATTTTACTCGACGTAATGATGCCGCAGATGACTGGTTATGAAGTCTGTCGAGCAGTTCGCCAACAATACTCACCTTTAGAAATACCAATTCTGATGGTGACGGCCAAAAATCAAACGAGTGACTTGGTAGAAGCTTTTAACTCAGAAGCGAATGATTATATAACTAAACCTTTTATCAAAAAGGAATTGTTAGCCAGAATCAAGACGCAAATTAGTATGGCAAAACTGAATGCAGCTTACGGCAAGTTTGTGCCGCATGATTTTTTAGATTTGCTTGAAAGACCGAGTATTATTGAAGTCAAATTAGGCGACAATCAGGAAAAGAATATGACTGTACTTTTTGCTGATATTCGCTCTTTTACGGTACTTTCAGAACAGATGACACCAGCCGAAAACTTTGCATTTATTAATAGTTACTTGGGAAGGGTGAGTCCTGCAATCAGGGAAAACAACGGGTTTATCAACAAATATATTGGCGATGCAGTCATGGCTTTGTTTCCGACATCTCCATCAGATGGTGTGCGAGCAGCAATTGATATGCAAAAAGAATTGAGTATCTACAACGAGCAGCGAGAACAAAACGGCTTGTTGCCGATCGCGATCGGCATTGGTTTGCACGCGGGCAATTTGATGTTGGGTACAATTGGCGAGCGAGAACGGATGGAAAGTACCGTGATTTCTGATGCGGTGAATCTCGCGTCTCGTTTGGAAGGATTGACTAAGGTTTACGGCTCTGGAATTCTCGTTAGCGGTGAAATTATCGATCGCCTGGACGATTCAGAAACATACAACTACAGATTTGTCGATCGAGTAACGGTGAAAGGAAAGACAACTGCTGTGTCGGTATTTGAAATTTATGATGCAGAAACAGAACAAAGCATTCTCCTCAAACAGCAAACTGCGGAGATTTTTCAAGAAGCTCTCAATTTTTACTACCAGAAAAAATTTGTTGCTGCTCAAAAAGTATTTGAGAATATTTTAGAAATCAATCCTGAGGATCTGGTAGCAACGCTATATTTCAAGCGCTCTCGCAAGTATCGAATGTATGGAGTACCCGAGGGGTGGTCTGGGGTGGAAGACGGGGCGGAAAAGTAGGCAGCTTTTCTAAGGAAGGAGAATTAAATAACTTACAATTTTTATTGTTCTTGTGGGATGGGCGTCCCGCCCGTCTTTTCTGGACGGGCGGGACGCCCATCCCACAAATATGTGTAAATTATTTAATTCGCGCTCCTAAGGAAGAGGGTTCGCTTCGGCTTTGCTCTTCTGGTAAAAACAGGGATTCGGGAAGAAGACTTTAGTTGGGAGCATCTCAGTTTTGCAAGAAGCATTTTTTAAAGAGCGGACTGAAGTCCGTACTACGATCCTTTTTTGAGCGGGGACAGCACTATAATAAAAAATGCTTTTTTCAAAAATGAGATGCTCCCGAATCGATCGCATTGGTGTCAGCAATTAAAAACGTCCTCAGCATCGGGCGCGGTTGCTATAAAAGATAGGGCGCGCACGGCACGCCCTACTCTGTTTAAAATATGGTAGTACAAACTTTAAAATATAGTTGTACAAACGCCCAATTTATTCCAAGTTTTTGGGCCGACAATGCCATCAGCAGCGATTTTTTGTTGCTGTTGAAAACTGATGACTGCTTGTTGGGTTTTCGCGCCGAACGATCCATCAGTATCTAGGGAAGCTCCACTGACATTTAAAACTCGTTGGAGGTAGCGGACATCCTCATTTTGGGTGACAGCATCGTTGCGTTGGAGTAGGGGAAAATAACGGCAGGAAGGTAATTCAAGGCGAGTTGCGTTTGTGGTTTGCATGGTTGGATTCTCCATTTATTGTTTGCAAGTTGCGATCGACAAAGAAGTGCGGGCAAATGTTGGCAGTGATTTAACAAGGAGGTTCGCTAACGCAAGCGCCTAATTTCGTCCAAGTTTGCTGGCCAACAATGCCATCAACAGTAATCTTATTTTTCTTTTGAAAATTGATGACTGCTTGTTCGGTTTTGGCGCCGAAGAATCCATCAGTTGCTACGGGATATCCTTTTTTAACTAAGGATTGTTGGAGATAGCGCACGTCTTTATTGGCGGCAGGGCTGCTATCATTTCGTCGCAGTGTGGGCAAGGAAGAGCACATCGGTAATTGAGCGTGAATTTCGTTTGTGGTTTGCATGGTTTTATTGGGGATTAGTGGTTTGCAAGTTGTTTGAACCTGCTATTCCCTAGTTGTAGCTGTGGTGGAAAGTGCTTTAACAGTCGCTTTTTTCAGTGACGCTTGTTTGAGGTAGCTCAGATGAGTGACAGAAGAAACGAGGTTCGTTCAGTTGACAGTTGACAGTTGACAGTTGACAGTTGACAGTTGACCTGGGATAGCGACCTCTACCTAGAAGTCCGAGGATTGGAGTAATGAATCGTCTGATTTTAATTTCTACGCCAAAGAGAGAGGCTTTCAACCAATTCTTTAGCGTATTGAGATAGTGCTTGGTTATTTCATATAAAAAAATATTTTATATTGACGAAGATAATATCGGGATTTTTTGGTTCAAATTAGCTTAAGTATCGCTACTCGCAACTATTTTTTAATGACATATTCAAATACGAAAATCCCCAACTATTAAGATCTGGGGATTTTCTCGATATGGCGCACTTGAGCCAAGGTATGTAGTTGCGCTTCATCGCGCTCTTTCCTAATCTTATAAAGCAATACGGTTTACTTAACGCTTTTGATGAATTTCATCTGACGATTTTTGGATTATAAAGAGGTGAAGTAGATATTAAGAATATTTTACCACAGAGAACACAGAGAACACAGAGAGGGGAGGGATAAAAGGTTTTTTTACGACATCCAAAACCCTCGCAATACTCTGCGCCCTCTGCGCCCTCTGCGCCCTCTGTGGTTCAAAACTCTTCTCTTGATGGAGTGGATTGTATTTCAATACGGTTTACTTAATGCTTTTGATGAATTTAATCTGACGATTTTCTGGCAATATAGCCATTTTGGGCAAGTCAGATTTTTCTTAAGTCAACTGTATTGTCTTATAAAGAGCGCGCTGAAGCGCAACTACTTACCTAGTCAGTAAGGTTGAATAGACTTGCTGCACAAACAACCTATTTTTTTTCTGCTTCTTTTTCTGAAGGTGAAGGAGCTAGCAGACCGGAGATGGCGCCGATCGCATTACTGCCAATCACAACAAAAAGCGGAGGGATTTCCTTGCCCATGACAGAGAGTGTCATGCCAAAAGTAAGTGAAATCATAATCGATCCTGCTAAACTGCCAACAATTAGGCGGTAACAAAAGTTATCAGATTTATACATGATTAATTCAATTGCGAACGATAGTTGACTGCCAAAATTAATATTTATGTTGCAAAACAAATATAATTTGGCGATTTGATGCGATAAAGTTTAGATGCGCTGCTATCAATAGTCGAGTGTTCCCTCGCTCATCTGCCGTTGTCACAAACTTCTAGTATTGGTGCGGGAAATAAGCCCGCTGAATGCTCTATCAGTAATTGCCCAACAAGCTCCGCTGGCATTCAACCATCGCTGAAGTTAGCGGATATTTTCATTTTGGATAACGGCATAGTTTCAGGTAGTAAGTAACAATAACAGCCCCAACGTCATTTAATGTGAATTGCGTTTGTGCTTTGGATGGTTTTTTGATTTGACCTTGGTTGTTTGCGAGTTGCTAGACTTGCTATTCCCCAGTTGTAGCTGTGGGGAAAAGCGGTTTAACAGTCGCTTTTTCTAGTGACGCTTGTTTGAGGTAGCTTAGATGAGTGACACAAGAAAGGAAGTTGGCTAATATATTTTAATGGATGTAACAGATGGATGTTGAGAGTTGAGGGTTGAGGGTTGACTTAATTAGACATTCTATGAGGCCGCACTTAATTATGTAAAGTAGCAGGGAATAATTGTGTAGCGGAGATTTATATCATGAGGTACAATGCGTTAAATTGGGGAATTTGCGTATGTTTGACTCGGTGCTTTTTATTACATCACGCAGCCAGTATTGCTAATTTGCGCGGAATTCGCGATCGCCAATTAGCTGAAACTAATTACTAATTATGCTCAAATGCAACAATCTGCGGATTTGGGCTGGATCTCTGAGAAGTTAGACTATTTATTATGTTAGTGAAAATAATTAGTAGATCGATCGCAAAAATATCTGGTACTATGCCCCTCGGTTTAGCGTTGACATTGCCATTCGTCGTGCAAACTTTCGCCGTAGTCAGTATAGTTGGATATTTGTCGTTCAAAAATGGACAACAAGCAATTCAAAAACTTGCAGACAACTTGCAGGGCGAAATCAGTGGGCGCATTCAAGAACACCTCGCGCATTACTTAGAAAAACCTTATAATATTGTCCAACTCAACGCAGGTGCAGCTCAACTTGGGAAACTGAGACCTGAAGATTTTCTAGAAACTGAACGCTCCTTTTGGCAGCAGGTAAAAATATTTTCATCGGTGCGTCAAATCTATTTAGGGACGAAAGAAGGTCAGTTTATTGGAGTTAGTCGAGAGGAATCTGGTCAATTAGTTACCAGAATTACAGAAAACTTTCCCCGACGTTCTTTTTATGAGCTAGATGCTTTCGGCGATCGAACGAAGCTGTTGCGTTTTGAACCAACTTATGACTTGCGAACTCGCCCTTGGTACATTGGTGCAACCGCAGCCGAATCACCGATATGGACTGCGATTTATACATTTTTTCAAGGCGATTTGGGAATCACTGTGGCTCAGCCATTTTATGATAAGAAGGGCGACTTTCGTGGCATCATGGCAGTCGATATTCTTTTGGGTCAAATTAGCGATTTTCTTAGAAAAATCAAAATTAGTCGATCGGGTCAGGTATTTATTATGGAGCGATCGGGCGCAATAGTTGGCAGTTCGACGGAGGAAAAACCGTACATTACTGACGCCAGTGGCAAATTGCAACGCTTGCCAGCAATTGATAGCACAAATCCCTTAACTGCATCGGCAGCAAAACACATAATTAGTAGTTTCAACTTGAGCTTAGTTGAACCACCACAAAAGCTACAATTTAAACTTAACAATCAATCTAATTTTGTACATATTCTGTCCTATAAAGACCAGGTAGGACTGGATTGGTTGGTGGTGGTAGTAATTCCAGCAAACGATTTCATGGATGAAATCAATAGCAACACCCGCAGCACTATTTTACTTTGTATCGCTGCCCTATTTCTATCAATAATTATTGGAACTTTGACAGCGCGATCGCTCACAAAGCCAATTCTCCGATTAAACGCAGCAGCCAAAAACCTTGCGGGAGGAGAATGGGAGCACAAAGTTGAGCTGGATCTCGATCGCACCGACGA
Organism: Microcoleus sp. PH2017_24_DOB_U_A; assembly: GCF_020738205.1. NCBI lineage: Bacteria > Bacillati > Cyanobacteriota > Cyanophyceae > Oscillatoriales > Microcoleaceae > Microcoleus > Microcoleus sp. PH2017_24_DOB_U_A. The sequence continues at coordinate 45,662 of NZ_JAEQCT010000019.1, read as the reverse complement.
AGTAGGGCAGCTAGCCAAATCCTTTACCAGCATGGCATCTCAACTGCAAATATCCTTCAATACCCTAGAAACTCAGAATCAAGAATTGCAGCAACTCGACAAACTCAAAGACGAATTCTTAGCCAACACTTCCCACGAATTCCGAACTCCCCTTAACGGAATGATCGGCATTGCCGAATCAATGATTGACGGCGCCACCGGAACGTTATCAGAAATTCAACAACAAAACCTCTCAATGATTGCCAGCAGTGGCAGGCGACTCAACGAACTTGTTGACAACATTCTTGACTTTGCCCAACTCAAAAATCAGAAACTAGAATTGCAGCTTCAGAGTGTAGGATTGAGGTCAATTGTCGAAGTGATTCTCACCGTTTGTCAACATTTAACGGCTGGCAAAGATTTAGAATTAATTAATGCCATCGATTCAGATTTGCCATTAGTTTTAGCCGACGAAAACCGCCTGCAACAAATCTTCTACAATTTAATTGGAAATGCGATTAAATTTACGGAATCCGGCACGGTAAAAATATCAGCAGCAATTGTAGATACCGACGGCAAAACATCTCTGGGAGTGTCCCCGTCAAATCTCCCAGCATCAAACCCAGATTTTCAAATAGCTGTCACGGTTTCCGACACAGGAATCGGAATTTCTGTCGCTAATCTCGATCGCATTTTTGAACCATTTGAACAAGGCGACGGTTCCACAGTCAGGCAATACGGAGGCACAGGCTTAGGTTTGACACTCTCCAAACAATTTGTCGAACTCCACGGCGGCAAAATATACGCAGAATCCCAAATCGGCATCGGTTCGCGTTTCACATTTACCCTACCTCTTTCTCCCGAAACCATTCATCCTAGCGAAGCAGGAATAAATCGGCAGCTAGCATCGCCAATTCAGGATTCAGAATCAGAAAACAACAGAAATAAAACTTATCTATCCTCCAATTGGAATGTGCCTAAACCCGCTCCGAATCCAGTAAAGCAAGCCACTGCGCTATTAGAAGTCGAAAAATTTAAACTTTTGATAGTTGATGACGATCCGATTAACCTGCAAGTTTTAAACAATCACCTTTCTCTACAAAATTACAGTGTCATTCAGGCACTAAACGGCGAACAAGCCTTATCACTCTTGGAAAGCGGGGTGCATTTTGACTTAATCATTCTCGACATCATGATGCCCAGAATGTCTGGTTATGAAGTCTGCGCTAAACTCAGAGAGAAATACCCATCTCACGAGTTGCCCGTAGTGATGCTAACTGCCAAAAATCAAGTATCAGACTTAATAGCAGGATTTCAATTCGGAGCAAATGACTATCTAACTAAACCCTTCTCGAAAGACGAACTGTTAACCAGAATTAAGTCTCACATCAATTTATCGCAAACTAATAGCGCCTACGGGCGATTTTTCCCCGATGCTTTCTTAGACTTTTTGAAAAAAGAAAGCATTGTGGATATCCAATTAGGGAATCATGTCAGCAAACAAATGGCAGTCATGTTTAGCGATATTCGCTCGTTTACTGCCCTTTCCGAAACGATGACTCCGCAGCAAAACTTTGACTTTGTTAATGATTACCTGCGAGAAGTAAGTCCAAAAATTAGAGAACATCACGGCTTTATTGTCAAGTATTTAGGAGATGGGATGATGGCTGTTTTTCCCAACGGTGCTGACGATGCTGTCAAAGGTGGAATCGCTAAACTGCAACAAGTGTACGAATATAATGCCGATCGCATACACAGCGGATATCCACCGATTCAAGTCGGCGTAGGAGTGCATTTTGGTCACATGATGGTGGGTATAGTTGGGGAAGCGGAGAGAATGCAGGGAGATGCTTTTTCGGATAATGTCAATTTAGCCTCTCGTCTGGAAAGTCTCACTAAGTTATATGGAGTATCTTTGATAATTTCCGAGAAAGTTTTGGATAATTTGACGGATCGCGAACAGTATCAAATCCGTTTTTTAGATAGAGTAATTGTCAAGGGAAAACAGCAGCCAATTTCTATCTATGAAGTCCTCGATGGGGAAACAGAGTTGCTCAGGGAAATGAAGTTACAAACTCAGACTGATTTTGAACGGGGTTTAGAACATTATCGCTCTCACGAATTTAAGGCTGCTAAAATCTGTTTTTATCAAGTTTTAGCCGTTAATCCTGACGATAAAACGGCTGCACTGTATTTGGAGCGAGTCAATCATTTGATTGAGAGAGGCGTACCGGAAAATTGGTCTGGGGTTTGGACTTTAACTCAGAAGTGATATCGTAGTATCGGTAGATAGTAGATTTGCGGGTTTCAAACAACTTAAGAATTGAGTCAACGACAATTTCTGTAACGATGGGGTTAAAGTCGGTAATAAAGTCATCGGCTTCCAGATTGGCCCTAAAAAATTGCTTAGCCCGATCGCACTGATAGCGCATTTCGTCAAATCCCACAATTTTGACCATAAACGTTGCTAGGGGGGAGTTTTCCAAATCGGTATTAGAACTGCTTTTCGCCCGCCCATTTTCTAATAAATTGAATACTTCTGTTTCTAAAGGAGTTTGAGGTTGGTGAGGTTTCTCTATTTCAGGAAAAAAGCTTTCCAGACGGATGCCTTTATCGGCTCTATCTGGCAGTTCTCCCATCATCATGGCCAGAGAAACATCGAGTCCCAAACCGGAAGAAAGAGCTTCCAGTAGGGCGATAGCAGCCAGTTTGCACCCCAGATAAAGCTGGGAAATTTCGAGATTGTACCTAGCAGTAGTTTCCCAGCGCTGATATGTGCGATCGTCTGGGGTTCCCTCAAACTGCCGAAAAATCACCTCGGGCTTGAGATAAGTCAGAAAACCCTCCATCTTCAGCAAAGCAACTCGGTAGTCGCGAACCGTATAAAAACCGTAGCTGGTAATATTGTGATTAGTTTCCGGTAGTAAATTCCAGGTATTTGCCAAAAAATGGGCTGAACTTTCGTGAGCAAAACTAATTACATCCCGGTTGGCAATTCGCACAGCTTTTTTCACGGTTTCCCGTATTTGCTCATCAGTTAAACTGAGGTGAAACAGGCTAGTTATTGCTTGCAAGCGGTCATAAAGGCGCCGAGTTGGGGTTACTCCCCACTCGGCGGAGCGAAACGGAATTGTTTCTTCTATGCAGGCGACAATTTGAAGCAATTGCTCGCGCTTGAGAAATGGTTCGAGAGATTTTGCTGCAACTAAAGCGCTGAGAAATTCGTTTTGTCCGACGAAGGGATTGAGCACTTCTCCGGGTACAAAACCGAATATGAGCATTACCATTTCTAAGGTAGCATCAGCAGGGAGTTCAGATTGCTCCCGAATCCGTAGCTGTTTGTTAACCTCTTTGGTAACAGGAGTGATGTAGTAGCTGACGTTAAAGTTAATGCTGTGATCGACTTGTACGTAGACGATATCGTGAAATAAAGCTGCCAAAACCTCGATCGCATCTTGATTTCCCCCGACCTCAAAAATATGTTCGGGAGTATGGAAAAACCGCCAGGGCCCGGTCATCGGCTGAACTATAAGTTCGGCAATCCGAGCTAGTTCGGTTGGTTCGACTTCTGCGTTGAGGCGAGCGATCGCCCAAATCAGCTTTTCTAAGCATTGTAAGTATGCTTCTTTGCTATCAATCACAGTCTTTTCCACTAACATTACACCCACTTCTACCATCCTCTTATTGTTTTTATTTTTCCGTAAATTTGCCCCGTTTTTTATTTCTGAGTTTTTTTGAAGAGATTAACAGGAATTTAGGAAGCAAATACTTCCTTGAAATCAACTTAATTCCCTGTAGCAGATCTGCCTTGTTTTCCCAATCTAATTAGGACAAAGTATGATAAGTAAACCACATAAATTGCTAAACCTGTCAAACCCAAAAATCCCAAAAATTGAGGGCTTGCTTTAGCATGAAACATCTGTTTGTACAGCCAAGGCGGGTCAAACCAAACGCTGCAAAAAGGTTCGTCAATTACTTGTATTTGAGATTTAAAGGCACAGGTTAAGAAGGGAATTTGAGCTAGAGCGCCCAAACCGCTGTAAACAGTAATCGCCCACCGCCAAGCTGTAAAAGCCAGCTTTAAAGACGACTGCGGTCGATCGGCAATTTCGTCGTTTAAATCTTCCCAAAACCACAGACAAGCAGGAATCAATGCCCTCCCCATCACCGACGACACAAAGCTTACAGGCAGTGCAGCCATCATCAGGTAAAGTGTAATTGCCAACAAACTCGCCACCCGCCAATAAATCATCAACAAACGGGCGATCGCGTCAGATGAAGCAAAAACAGCCCAAATCAGCACTACCAGCGGGATCGAAATGGTTAATAACACCGACAACCGGTAATCCATCCACACAAGTGGTTGAAACCAAGGCCCGGTGGCTGCCAATAAAAGACTAAACATCTTTGGGAAAATATACTTACTTATTTCTGACAGATTTTACTACAAAAGCGCTCAAAAAGCAGGGATGAGATAAGACGGCGGTCTTTTTAGGTCTTCTTAGGATCGTGAATTAAATAATTTACACATATTTGTGGGATGGGCGTCCCGCCCGTCCAGAAAGGACGGGCGGGACGCCCATCCCACAAGAACAATAAAAAAAATTGTAAGTTATTTAATTCTCATTCCTTAGTTGCTTCATAAACCGATCAAAAAATCCCGCGCCAAAAGTTAATTTCGGCGCGGGATCGAAGGGAGAAAACTAAGTTGCTCGTTTATTCGTCGTAGATGCGGCACTCAGCAGCGTCAGGATTGTCATCGCAATACTTTTCAAAAGAATTCTTAGGTTTGACTTGCTTTTGGTGGGAAGCTTCAGCTTGCAGTTCTTCAACTGCGTCCCACGCTGCTGCACATTCCCCGGAAGTGGCGCCCTTCAAGTCACAGACGGTACGAGCGCTTTCTAGTTCTTCTTCAATTTTTTCTTCGATGTTGCCTGCGGGTGTTGTTGTCATAAACTTGTTGGTATGAAAGGTTTTCTTTTTGGATGTTAGCTTGTGTTTGACTTGCCGTTTCTGTCTGGCGATCTCAACTAATACTAGCTTGAGATGTGCTGCTGTGGCAGCCCAGATAGAAACCATCCCTAACTGCGATCGCGGCCGCCGTCTTTACTTCCTGCTTTGCCCAGATCCCGTCGGCGGGTTCTAGTCCACAGGCATGAATGCAGGTTGAGCTGACCTGACTTTTTATGAAAACATTACACGAAGTTGGTGTGTCAAACTGTATTGAGCTTTATCTTTTAAGATTTTGCTGAACACGGCTTTTAACACTAAACAGATTGAGTCGAGACTCATGTTAACTTATGTTAACACGATCGCGGACTGCGAGGGGAATCGATCGCCCCATAAAACCGTCCCGTCAGTGGCCTGTTCCGGTTAGCCTAAGTATTGTAAAACTTTATTAAAACTATAAGCAACAGTAAGCAATAGTAGTACCATATAGTCAGGAGGGCAAAATGAAACTACCCGATTACGCAAAAGCAATAGGCATCAGTTATACAACAGCTTGGCGGTGGTGGAAGACTGGCAAGCTACCACATCCGGCACGGCAAACAGAAAGCGGTTTAATTATAGTTGACTATTCGCCACAAAAACCACGTTCGGAGTTGAAACAAAATCGAGTTGCAATTTACAGCCGAGTCTCGTCTTCTGAAAACAAGGAAAATCTCAACCGCCAATCACTTCGATTAACCGAATATGCGATAGCCAACGGTTATCAAATCGTCAGAAATGTCAAAGAAATTGGCAGCGGATTAAATGACAACAGAAAACAACTAGAAGCTTTACTCCAACAAGATGACTACAATATTCTTTTAATTGAACATAAAGACCGTCTAGCTAGATTTGGCACACATTATCTAGACATACTTCTACTAAGATCAGGAGTTAAGCTAGAAATTGTCAATTTAGCCGACAATGGGCGAGATGAATTAATGCAAGACTTAGTGGCTGTTGTCACAAGTTTTGCTGCTCGACTTTACGGACAACGCCTGGGAGCACGAAAAACGGAGAGAATCATTGCCGAGTTAAAAAATGGAGAGTCTGAATGCAATTAGCAGAGAGACATATCATTAAATCCACAGAACATCGTTTCGCCACTATCGATCGGTTAGCCTTTAAATCAAAAAATCTCTACAATGCTGCCAACTACGTTATCCGCCAAAACTTTGTATACGGATGGGGGTATCTCAACTACAACAAAATGGCTCAGTTGATGAAATCTGATCCAGCATACAAAGCATTGCCAGCGAAAGTAAGCCAACAAATCTTGATGATATTGGACAAGAATTGGCAAGGTTTTTTTGCAACCGTTAAAGCTTATAAAATGCAGCCCACAAAATTCACGGGATGCCCAAAACTACCTAAGTATAAAGATAAAGTCAAAGGGCGAAACCTTGTTGTATACACAATTCAGGCGATTAGTAGTAAGCAATTACCGAAAGGAATTATCAAAATTTCAGGGACTGATATCTCAATTAAAACTCAGGTAAAACCAGAGAAAATATGTCAAGTTAGGTTAGTTTCCAAGTGTGATTCTTATGCGATTGAGGTAATTCACGATGAGCCGGAGTCCACCAGTGATGCAAATCAGAAAGAATCAGTAGCTAGTATAGATTTAGGATTGAATAATTTAGGAGCGCTAACTTCAAATCAGCCGGGGTTTGTCCCTTTACTGATTAACGGGCGACCACTGAAATCAATTAATCAATTCTACAACAAACGTAAGGCACATATACAGTCTCGATTGAAAGGTCTGCGCCAAACATCGCGTAGAATTCAGCGCTTGACTCGTTGTCGAAACCAGAAAATCGATAATTACTTGCACCATGCCAGTCGTGACATTATCAATCTTTTAAGAGAACTCAAGATTGGGACTCTGGTAATTGGCAAAAATGTACAATGGAAAAACGAGATAAATTTGGGGAAAAAAACTAATCAGAACTTCGTCACAATTCCTCATGATCGATTGATTGAGATGTTGGAATATAAGGCTGCATTAGTTGGGATAAGAGTGATGTTACAGGAAGAATCATATACTTCTGTCTCCAGTTTTATTTCTTTAGACCCGATTTCTGTTTACGGTCAGAATAGCGCCCAGGATGTCAAGTTTAGTGGCAAACGAATTAAGAGAGGATTGTACAAAACATCGAGCGGTCAATTAATTAATGCCGATGTTAATGGGTCTTACAATATCATGAGAAAAGCAATCCCAAATGCTTTTAGCAATGGGATAGGGATCTGCGTAGCTCAGCCGAGGCGGGTCAATCCGCTCGAAGTAAGAAAGAAGGGGGAGGGACTTCATGCCTCCTGTGTCATGTAATAAATGACTATACTTTTACAAGCTATAGAAATAGTTTTTATAGAGAAGTTTGCCTTATGTACGAAAACCAAATGCAATGGGTCAGTGCTTTATCAACCCGTCCGTCTTTAGAATCAGCCCTGAAAGAAGTTGTAGAACAAGCCGATCGCGAATTACAAGGCCCGGCAGATTTAGCCCTGATCTTTATCTCATCTGCCTTTGCTAGCGAGTATTCTCGGCTGATGCCTTTACTGCGAGAATTGCTGCCCGTGCCCGCGATTTTGGGCTGCGGCGGGGGAGGAGTCATCGGCACGAACCGGGGCGGGCTCACCGAAGAAGTAGAGGGTTCTCCCGCAGTCAGCCTGAGTTTAGCCCGCTTACCTGGAGTAAACGTCAGAACTTTTCACGTCGGTGCAGAAGAACTGCCGGACTTGGACAGCCCCCCGGATACTTGGGTGAATGTCTTGGGTGTGCCTGCCCAGGAAGAACCGCAGTTTATCATCTTGGCAGACCCATTTTCCTCACAAATTAACGATTTGCTCCAAGGACTCGATTATGCCTATCCGGGCGCGCCGAAGGTAGGAGGACTGGCCGGCGGGGACGGTGCGGGCAGAGGTGCGGCGCTGTTTTGCGACTATCAGTTGTACCGAGAAGGGACGGTGGGAGTGGCTTTGAGCGGGAATATAGTTCTGGAAACGATCGTCGCGCAAGGCTGTAGACCGATCGGGCATCCTTATCGGGTGACGGAAGGAGAGCGCAATATTTTGCTGAAACTCGAAGAACAAACCGACGATATGGGCAGCAGGGGCATCGAGCGATCGCCCTTAGACGCCCTGCGAGAGTTAGTTCAAACTTTGAGCGAAGCAGACAGAGAATTAGCGCAGCACTCGTTATTTGTCGGCTTAGTCAGCGATGAATTCAAGATGACATTAGAGCCTGGGGATTTTTTAATCCGCAATTTGTTGGGTGTAGATCCGAAAGTGGGGGCAATTGCGATCGGCGATCGAGTCCGTCCCGGACAGCGCATCCAATTTCACCTGCGGGACGCCCGCACCTCCGCAGAAGATCTAGAAATGCTGCTCGATCGGCATCAGCGATCGGCCGAGGACAGGGGTACATCCAGTGCCGGCGCCTTGATGTTCTCCTGTCTGGGGCGCGGGGAAGGGCTTTACGGTCAATCGAACTTTGACTCGCGACTGTTCGGCAGATACCTCAAAAACATCCCCTTGAGCGGCTTTTTCTGCAACGGCGAAATCGGCCCTGTCGGGGGCAGCACATTTCTGCACGGTTACACCTCCGTATTCGGGATTTGCCGCCAAAATTCCTAATTTTGTTGACTGTTGATGGTTGATATCATCTCAAATCCGGTGGCATCGGAATTATTAGCCAAAATTAGGAGACGGCAGTGCCGTTTCCCTACAATATTATTTTCGGTAGGGACACGGCACTGCCGTCTCCTCGCTTGTCATTCCGATGGCATCGAAATTGATATCAAATCCGGTGGCATCGGAATTATTAGTAGCCAAAATTAGGAGACGGCAGTGCCGTTTCCCTACAATATTATTTTCGGTAGGGACACGGCACTGCCGTCTCCTCCGTTGCTTTTGACCAAAAAATAAAAGCGGCAGTCACCTGCCGCTTTTAGCTTTAACTAGATATCCGGAAACCTTAGAAACTAAAGGTTGTCCGCAGGACTCCTACCCAGATATCTTCGTTGTTTTTGTTGTGTTCCGGATTCAGAATCACGTAAACGCCGGGTGTCACCGAAATAAAGTCATTAACTTGGAAGCGATAGAAACCCTCTAAGTGATAAGAGGTGTCGCGATCTCTTCTGACATCGCTCTCAGTAACTTTTGGCGGTACACCGGCAATAAAACCGAGGAGGTTTCCAGGCTTGCCAAAATCTGGCAGGGCCAAGAAAAGAGCACCATTCTGAATAGTAGCGTCATTGTTGCCGCCCCGCAGTTGTTCAGCCTTGGTGTAACCGTACCAACCGCCAAACTGGAAGCGCGAGCTGGGTTTTAGGTTAAGTTGTACCCCAAAGTTATCTGATGCAGTCGATATTTGACCGAAGGGACGGTTAGCCAAGGCACTGCCTGTGCCGCCCATGATCGCAACATCGCCACCCCGATTGTATTTCCGGTTGTAAGTTGCACCAATGTCAATAAATTTGCTTAGGGAGAAGTTGAGCTGACCCAAAGCGCTGAAAGAACCGTCGAAAACGCCCCGGCCATTAGCTGGGTTGGGAGCATCGCCGTCGGAGGCAAGATAGGCGACTGTGGCTCTCACGGCGCCAAAGTTGTATTTGATAGCAGCACCTGCTCCTTCGGGGCCGCGGAACACTGCTGGGTTGTAACGTCCAAACGCGGAGATAGCGCCGCTACTAGGACTTTCTAAGGGAGTAGTCAGTTCGGCAACGTCATCGAGCCTCAGTCCTTTCGGCCCGAACCAGACTGTAGCGTTGCCTGCTGGGAAGCGATACCACAATTGATCGAGGGAGAATTGGCTGCCGTCTTCGCCGGTGAGGGCGACGCGAGCCATGTTTGTACCAGTGGCAGTGGCTGCACCGTAGTTGGCGACGTTTCTAGCTTGCAAGCGGGTTCTGAGCAAGTCTTTGCCGGTGAAGCTGGTGTTGAAGTTCAACCGCACCCGGTAGCCGAGGGTGGTGGAAGTTTTGTCGTCGCGCAGGCCGATACCATCTCCGAAGCTGTCGCTGGCGAGAAAAATGGCTTCTCCTGCCAGTTTGGTTGTGGTGGAGAACTGGTTGGCTTCGAGTTCTGCGGTGCGAGCTTCCAGACCGTCTACTCGTCCGCGCAGGGTAGCGAGTTCGGCTGCAAATTCTTCTTGCAGGCGTTGCAGGATGGCTAAGTCGTCTTTGGTGACGAAGGTCGATGTTGCCGAGCTAATTTGCTTGGTTACTTGGTCTAAGCAAGCGTTGACGCCGGCTGCAAATTCGTAGCGAGTCAGGGCGCGGTTGCCGCGGTAGGTGCCGTCGGGATAGCCTACGATACAACCGTAGCGTTCGACTAGCGATTGCAGGGCTTGGAATGCCCAATCTGTCGGCCGCACGTCGGAGAGCTGAGAGACCGATGTCACTTGGGACATGGCTCCAGATGGTTCGGCGGGGAGGGCTTGGGGTGCTGCTGGGACGATCGGGCCACCCATGCCTGCGGGTGCTGTTTGAGCAATTTCTACCTTGGCGGCTGGGGTGCTAGCAATTGCTGGCACTTCAGTTTTGGCGGTTGCTGTCGGGGTGCTTTCCACTGCCAAGTCTGAGGCTTGGGGCAATGGTTGGGCTGTGGTGACAGCAGGTAGGGGAGCGATCGCTGCCGCTGTGGTGGCGGGGGCGATGGGCGCTGCTGCATTGATGTCGATCGCTGCTGTTTGCAGTTCTGTGGCGCTGGTTTCTGGTGCGATTGCTGCCAGTTTTTCGGCGTCTGCGGAGTTGGCGATCGGGGTTTCGGCCGCCGGAGCGATGCTGTTTAAAGCCAGCTTTTCTGGGGCAGCAGGGGTTGCTGCAACTGGTTCTACAATTTTTGACTCAGATGGCTGTGCTGTTGCTACCTGGTTGGCTTCAGCGGTTGCGGTCGCTTCAGTAGCGATCGCAGCGGTACTGACGACTGATGATAGCCCCAGAATTGCCGGGGATACTAGAAGTAAATTCCAAAAAGTTCTGTTCATTTTCCTCACACCTTCACACTCTATTCAACTCGATCGGCAATTCCCAACTGATACTTTTTGTGGTTCCTTGCCTGTTGACAATAACTGCCAAAAAAATAGAACCTATCCATAACTGTTGATGCACAGTAGGCGTGTCTAGTTCCTGCTTGAACGTAGAAGGCTGGCCCTTTTTACAGCCCAGACCCCAATTTAGGTCAAGCCCACATTACACTACGCTTGATTATACCATCAGTTGCTAATTTCATCTGTCGATCGCCAGACTTGCTGGAGTTGCTTTCTCCGACAGGGCGATCGACAACCAGTGGTATGGGTTAGACCACAATCGCCTCAAACTGACAAATACTGATAGTCCTTGCTTATGTCTGAGTTAACACACACTTATAGGTAGGATTAGGGCTGCTTGTCGCATTCCTTATACAGCTTTCGATCCTATTATGTCAAGCTTTTTAACCTAACTTTAAACCTCGCGGCCCGGACGGGGTTATTTTTCCGCCAGCAGTGGGGAACGGAAGGTTAAACGCTGCTAGATGCACCCGTGGGGGCAAAATTCCAGTCTTGACCAATTTGGGTGTTCTGATGCGCCCACCAGTCGAGACTTGCCAGCGCGATCGGCATTTTTGAGATGCCCCGTTCGGCGACTTGAATTTGCCAATATTTTAACACAATTTTTTTGTAGTTTGACAGTGGCAGCAGACTGAATGTCTGTGACCTAAAATTAAAGTTTTGTTCCCTCGCTGCGAAGGAGTTTTACAGCCAGTTATTTTTTTGGCACAGCCGATGTCTTTCAAATCACCTTTTGTATGTGATTTATGCTACCGAACAAGGAGCTATTGAGCCTTCACCATTCCTGGACGGATCAACCCGGTCAAATGGACGAAAATACTTGCTTTGATGCGATCGATCGCAGTTAAAAAAACGGTGTATGAGAGCAAGGAGTGCCTCCAGGACATTCCTCATTCGCTACTAACACAATAAATAAATGCCACAAATTATTAGAGGGCGATCGAAGAACCTGTAGATGTGGCAATGCACTTAACCTCGCTCTGGTATGTTACATTGAGGCGCAGCATCTATCTTTTTTGCCACCTTCCATCTATGACTTTGATTAAAAGCAAACTGGGCTTCTTAGTAGTTATCTTATTGATATTAGGATTGTTTTTTCGATTCACCAACATCGACACAAAGTTTTATTGGTATGATGAAGTATTTACTTCCCTGCGGATTTCGGGATACACGCAAACAGAAGTGCTGCATGAAATAAGCAGCGTTCAGTTAGTCGGCGCACAAGATTTGATGAAATATCAGCGCTCCAATCCCGCAAAAAATTTTGGCGATACAGTTAAAGGTATTGCCATTGAAGAACCTCAACTGCCGCCTCTATATTTTCTGGCAGTCAAGTATTGGGGAAAACTATTCGGTGATTCTCCTTTATCGACGAGAAGTTTCTCAGTTTGGGTGAGTTTGTTAGCATTTCCCGCTCTGTACTGGCTGTGCCGAGAATTGTTTCCAGCACCAGAAGTGGCGTGGATAGCCGTGGGATTGCTAGCAGTTTCTCCCTTGCACGTGCTTTACGCTCAAGAAGCTCGTCCCTACAGCTTGTGGCCGGTGCTGATTTTAGTTTCTTGTGCGTCTCTGCTGAGAGCAATGCGGCTTCAAACTAAGCTAAGTTGGAGTATTTATGCAGTAGCAACTATTCTGGGATTTTACACACACTTGTTTAGCCTGTTAGTCGCTTTGGGACACGGAATTTATGTATGGGGAATGCAAGGTTATAGGTTGAATCGCAAGGTAGTTAATTACGTGATGGCAATTGGCTTGTCTTTGGTAGCTTTTCTGCCTTGGATGGTGATTCTAGTAATAAACAAAAAGGCAGCAAAAGAGGCGACTCTTTGGGCGAATGGAGACAGTAATTTGCTATCTTTGATTAATAATTGGAGCGGGAATATCGGTCGTGTTTTTTGGGATTTTGGGCTAAATTCTCAGGCTACATCAATAAATTTGATTGGGTTGATGGCAGCGACTTTGATTTTATTGGCAATCGTAAGTTATGCGGTTTATTTTCTGTGTTGTGAGACAAAGAAACAGGTTTGGTTGTTTGTGCTGGTGTTGATGGCGGTGACAGCAGTGGCAGTGATGCTACCAGATGTTATATTGGGAGGAATCCGATCGACTAAACCTCGCTATCTATTTCCGACTTATTTGGCGATGCAAATATCTGTTGCTTACCTGTTAGCGACTAAAATTAGCGCGCTGGGCGTGCCAAGCTGGAAACGGCAGATGTGGAAAGTTCTGACAGTTGTACTGCTAACGGGCTCTGTGCTGTCGAATATTGTTAGTTCTCAAGCCGAGACTTGGTGGACTAAGGAATTGGGCCGGGAAAATCCCGTAATTGCTCGGAGGATCGATCGCGCTCCTAAGCCGCTGGTTGTCAGTGATATCTCGGAAGTCACTCTGGGAAATATACTGTCAATGAGTCATTTGTTAGAGCCGAAAGTGATGTGGCAATTGGTGTTGCTTGACCAGGAAGGGCGCCGTCAAGCTCAGTTGCTAGACCCACCCGCGATACCCAAAATTCCCAGCGGTTTTAGCGATGTTTTTGTTTACGGGCGAACGCAGAATTTTAGTGCTAAGCTGGCAAAAATGCACAACTCGAAAATAGATGTGCCGAAAAAACAAACAATCCAAATGTTGTGGGTTGGCAAGTTAGAAAAAGAGTGAGAGTTATGGAAGATTTTGGTATTATTATTGCCTGCTGCGACCAGGATTATCTGTTTGCTAAGGGTTGCTGTGCTAGCATTCGATATTTCCTGGGAGATGTACCGATTTGTTTGTTGATTGATGGTACGTTTTCTGTGAGTGCTTTGGAAAAGTCTTACGGGGTGCGAGTTATCGATCGCACAAACGTTTCCCAAGAGGTTCTCAGGAAAAGAAGTTTTGGGTGGGGTAAAACTAAAATGATTGCTTTCTGGGAAAGCCCTTGGTCGAATTTTATGGTTTTGGATGCCGATACGATCGTCTGGGGCGATGTTCTGAAATTGGCTAATTTTAAAGAATTTGATTTTACGATAGATAAGCCTTGTTACGATTACTCGGATGCAGATGTTTCGGAATTTTTCTTTGATATTCCGGGCGTTGAAAAGCATTTCCCGAAGTTTCGGTGGTCGGAATCGCGATCGAACTATTTCTGCACGGGTACTTTTTTTGCTAAACGCGGTATTTTTAGCTTGGAAGAATACATAGAAATTTTAGATTTTACGGAGGCTAATCCGGGGATATTTAAGTACGGAGAAATGGGGTTTTTGAACTTTATGATTTTCCGGGCGGCCGGGGAAAATCGACTGCGGGTGCAGAATGTGGATATGCAGTTGTTGGTGCCGGATTTTGACCAGGATTTGCTGAGAAAGCGGTTTCCGGTGGCAGAAAACGGGCCTGCGGGCGATCGCGAGTCGGCGACTGTGATTCACTGGTGCGGGCCGAAGCCGACTTTATCGACATCTAAGGTTTACTCGGAACCGATGAATTTTTGCCGCCGCAAGTGTCAGGAGGATGCTTGGAACCGCACGGGTTTTGCTGCGGAGATGTCGCTGCAAGTTGAGGATTTGCAGCGATCGATCTATGTGTATAAGAATAAGTTTAAGAAGAAGTTTCGGCAGTTAGTGCGATCGACTTGAAAAGATACCAATTAAGTTTGTAGTAAGGACTTTAGTCCTTATAATTATCGTCGGCAATTAAGTTTGTAGTAAGGACTTTAGTCCTTATAATTATCGTCGGTAGATTACCGATAGTCCAATTAGTTCGTAGTGAGGATTTCAGTCATAAGAAAAGAAGGACTAAAGTCCTCACTACGAACCAATTTTATTGGAAAGAAGGACTAAAGTCCTCACTACGAACCAATTTGATTGTGGTTATTAAATGTGAATATTATTCATTGATCGAGCGATCGACAATTTAACCTTCCAGAGGCAAAGTGGGCGCGGCTGGCGGTAAAACTTGGCGGTGAACGCTGACTTTGTGACTTTCCCGCTGAGTTTGCATTTCGACGGCGATCGCCTCAAATTCAATTTCCATGCAGCCGTAGGGAATCTCTAACTCGATACTAGCTCGCATATTTCCCAACCCGGTAGCTGTAAATTCGGTAATCCAGCGCGGCCCGTCGAGAATTAGGTAGGTTTGCCGATCGAATACCCAAACTTTTACATAAATCCGCGGCATTAATTCCGGTAGTTGCACTTTCACTATTACAGCCTGGCCTGCAAGGATTTGGGCGCGCGGCAATTCCAGGATGGGCATCGGTACTGACTCGTCTTCTGACAAAACGTAGGGAGTTGGTGGAGTTGCTTCTGCTTCTACTTTGGTGGTTTTTTGAGCAACTTGTTTCGGCTGCGGGGGCTCGTCAAACACCACAAATTCTCTCGCTTCCGGGCCAGTAGGTTGCGGTTGGGAAATGGTTTCCCTGATTGCTGGTTGCACTTTAGTTGGGCTGCTTTCTTCGACGACTGTTATGGCTTCGCTGGTATTGGGGGTGGCTTTTGGAGTTGGCGACAGGCTGGTTGCTTTCAGCCATTCGGGGGATTCGCCGGTGCTGGCTAGGGAACTCAGTCGCGACCAAAATCTATTTTGGACGTTTAAGGTTTGAAATGCCTTTTGTGAGGGGGGTGGCGTAGGTTCTGGGGCTGGTGTTTCTGGTTCGGGAGTGTTTTGGGGTTTTTGGTCGATCGCCCGAACTTCGGCCTTTTCTGGGGTAGTTGCGATGTCTGAGGGTTTGGTTGGTTGGTCGATCGCCCCGGCGGATGTTCTAGACGAATTGGTGATTTCTGAGAGCAATTGCGATCGGCTGCTGTCGGGCAGTTTGTTACCGAATGCCGGCAATTCTAGGCCGCCCGCACTTGGAGTCTGGCGGGAATTTAGTTGAGGGGGTAGGGATTCATTGCTTAAAGATTCATTGATAGCGACTTCTGCGGGAGATGGCAGATCTAAGCTTTTTTGTGCTACCCGGAGGAAGGATGGATGTACTTCTTTCCGAGGTGGTCTGACTGCTGTTGGAGAGGGTTCGGCTTGATGTTTTTCTTCGATGAAATCGTCTTTAATTGCTTCTAGCAGGTGTTCTAAACCGGCTGTAATTGTAAATAGTTTGGTGGCTAAAGTTACATCGCCGCTGCTAAGAATTGCTTCTCCTAAAATTAGGCGACTTTTGCAGTCGGGTGGGATGTAGGTAACGCAGGCAAAGATGCAGGGAGGAGCTTGTTCTGGCATCGGCTGCTCGATTTGGGCGAGTATTTGTGAGGTTTGGGGGTCTCGCAGGTAAATTTGCAGTTGTGCTGAACCGATGAGTTTTTGGAGTTCTTGAAGTTGCGATTCGGGGATGGGAGGTGGTGTTCTTCTGGTTTTTTGAGGTGGTTGGGGAATGTCGATTTTGCCGGAAATGATTAAGGGGCGGCCGAGTTGGGTGATGAAGGTTTCTCGATCGAGTACGAGTTCAAGTTCGAGTTTGACTGGGGGTTTCGGCGGCTGAGGCGTTTGGGGAAGGGGGAATTGGTAGATTTTGGTCGGCTGCGGTGGAGGTGGAGGTGGGGCTGGGATTTGGGTTGGTGTCCGATCGACTGCTGCTGCGTTTTCTGAGGCTGCGGCTTCGGAGGAGTCGATCGCGGGTAGGGGTTCGGAAGTTTCCGATTCTGCGGGCAATACTTCTAATTGCACGCCATACTGCCAAGATTTTGCTGGTTCTGATTTGGAATCTGGTAAGCAGGAGAGTTCCCACATTCCGGGTTTGAGACGGGTGTAGGGAATAATCACGACTAATCCTTCGGGGTTGGTGCGGGCCGATCTGCTTTGGACTTTCCGCTGGGGGGCCGTTTCGTCGAAGGATGTATGGATGATGCGAATTTCGATGTCGGTGTTGGGGTGCTGAATGCGCGCCACGACGCGATATTTGCCTTCTAGAATTTCCACGTCGGGGGTTTCTAGGGGCAACCAGGCGCGATCGCCTTCTTTCTGTAGTAAAAATTCTAATTTTTTCATTTTTGTTTCCCCTTGAAGGCTCCCGCTTGATTTGTCACAGGTTGGTGGTGGTTGGTTGAGCGACAGCTACAGATATTGAATTACTTTATGTTTTATAGCCTATCACCTCGATCGGTCAAGAGGCTCGATGGACAGTTGACAGTTGACAGTTGACAGTTGACAGTTGACCGCTGACAGTTGACCGCTGACAGTTACATAGTACGAGCATCAAACTGTTTATGCTAAAGAGTCCTAGCATATATCGATTCTATTCTATATATTTATCTCAATATCGGTAGTGGCGGTTGCTATATCGTTCCGTACAATTATCGCCATCCAAGAGCGATCGACTTACCAAACAGAGCCATTCTTCAATCTAAAATCTAAAATCTAAAATCTAAAATCTAAAATTCATTGACGGCGGCCCCACAAGCCGCTACGCTGTGAAATTAAGGTTGCTTTGCTCGAAGAGGAAGCAGCCAGCGTCGCCCGAAAATCTAGTTGCACTGTCCAAAGCTGCTGTAACAGCTAAGGACAGCTAACCGCCAAACTGGGATGAGCAGTATGGAGGCTAATCGAGGATAACATTCTCTGTCGCCGCCCTGCCTTTTGTTAGTATGCGGGGCGGCTGGGTTTTTGGGTTTTCCTCACCAGAAAAACCAAAAACTAGGAGACCATATTATGTCACAGGAATTTTTGCCTGACGATAACTCGTCCGTTAGCGAAGCCCTCGAAGAGGATCGTCCAAATGACGACTTTGAATCGGAACAGGAAGTCTTGCAGATAACCGTTTTCGGTTCCCACAAAGCCGTTTTAGAAACCATCCACACGTTGTACCGGCTGGGATTTGCAGCCGTCGGCGATTGGAGTCCTCCGCAGCGAGGGTCAAAACCAGGACAAGTGATTAGTGTACTGATTAAGCGATCGGGCAAAGTCTAGAAATTGGGCGGTCTTCATCTTTTTGTGCGGGCTAGAAGCCCACCCCACAATATTTTAAATAAACCCAATTGTGAAACAGGCATCTTGCCTGTTTATCCCCCAATTGTGGCACAGGCATCTTGCCTGTTTCTCCCTCAATTGCGGCCCAAAAGATTTAACTTTTTGTGCGGGCTAGAAGCCCACCCCACAATATTTTAAATAAACCCAATTGTGTAACAGACATCTTGCCTGTTTCTCCCTCAATTGTGGAACAGGCATCTTGCCTGTTTCTTCCCAATAGTGGAACAGGCATCTTGCCTGTTTCTCCCCACAATTACGCAATGACTATCTTAAGTAAACCGTATTGATTTATAGCCTTTCTCAAAAAGATGAGGTATGACTGACAGCTTACATAACCCTTCAACTAAGAGGGCTCAAGCCCAACAACGTACCTCATATGAGAGCTAGATCCGCTATAACTGTTTCTCCCCCATAGTGGAACAGGCATCTTACCTGTTTCTCCCCGACAATTACCAAGGACTGCCGATCGTACTAAAAGCGGCCCAATAATAAGGATGCGATAAATTTTTGCTCTCAAGTTTGGGGATAGACGGCGGCAACGGAGTTTCTCCCCTAGAACTTCGCAGTTGCCCATTTTCGATGGTGACTTTACCTTTAATCGCAGCAATTTGTGCTTGCCTGAGAGCTTCAGCTTTAATGATTGGAGGATCTTGAGGTTTGCTGATTTTTAACTGCTGGTAAAACTCTGTCATCAGCGCCAGAGTCCCCGCATCTGACACATACCACAAACTGGCGAGGGCAGATTTTGCTCCCGATTGCAACGCTAAGCCGCCAAATCCGAGTTCTGCTTCTTTGTCTCCCGAGGCAGTTCTACAGGCGCTCAATACTAACAGTTCCAGTGGCGGATTGTTCCATTTCAAATCTCTCATTTGAGATAATCTGAGTTGGTTATCCCAAAATTGAATGTAGGAGTTATCTGGGCTTCCGGGGCGGAATTCCGCGTGAGTCGCCAGGTGGATGATGCCGTATCTTTGTTGCAGTCGCTGCGATTGCAAGTTAACGATGGTAAAATCTTCGTTGATAAAGGATTGACCTGGCCACTGTCGGGCGATCGCACTTAATTCTAACGGAACAGCCGGTAGCGGTTGTTTGTTCGCGGTTTCTGAGAAATTTTCTGCTCCCATTGCTAAGACGTGGGAGTTTCTGAGATCGGCGTAATTGATGTCTATCAGCTTGAATGCCGGAATCCGCGACATACTGTATTTTTCGATCAAAAATTGCTTTCCGTCGTGCATTGCTGCTAGGGGTACCGTTCGCAAACCTTCGCCGACGCAGAACAGCAAGGTGTCAATTTTTGCTATTTTCAAGTCTGCTTCTAGCGGTGCAATTATCCATTGATAAAGTTGTTGAGCTGATTCTAGATAGCTGGTAGTATTAATTTGTGCTACTTTGGTGATTTCGCTGGTAAATGCTTGGACGACTGGCACCAGTTTGTCTTTTTGGGCTGAGGGGACGCTGCGGTTAATTGGCGGGCGATCGGGCAATATTAAGATTAGTTCTAGTTGGTCTGTGCGCGGGATGGCGTAAATTAAAGCTGGTTTTTTCTTAGTTTGAACTGCTAGGCGGGAAAGAGTTTTTGATATTGATTGGGCGGTTTTTTCGCGGGCGGCAAAGTCTTGTTCAAAGTATGTTTGATAGTCTTCTTCCCAGTCTTTTTCGATTCTGGTGACGGCTTCGGTGAGGTTTCCGCGATCGAGAACTTGTCTCATTTCTTGCCCGTTAAGTCCGCCTGGTTCTGGCTTTTGGGCAATGGTAGCGAGGTTCGCGGTGCTCCAGCAGAAAAGTATGGCTGTCAAACAGTAAAAAATAGCTCTTTTGATTTTTTTCTGAGTTGCGTGTTTTTGACGGTGCTGCTGGGATTGGTAGTGCATGGTTTTGGGGCGGTTAGACCATTTTCGATTTGCGATTAAAGAATTGGGAATGATGGTTAAAATCGAATTTTTTGAAACAATAATAACGGCTTATTTGACTGCTGCACCACTCTGGATCGTAAAAACCGTTGGTTCGGAGTGCGATCGTCCTGCTCGGTTGCCGATCGCGCTTCCTGTAAATAATTAACTCTGCTGGCGATCGCGATTATAGCATTCCACACAAACCCCAAACATCTCCTATCGGGTGAACAGCCCGCAACGCCTGATTCCTGGCGCACCAACGACCGCCCCTGGGCCCAGAAATTCGCGAATTATGTAAAGTTTTGTAAATTATGCAGAAGTTTTGCATAAAAATCGCAGATCCCGACAGATAGGCAAATAGAAGGCATTGCAGGGGATATGGCGGCTCCGACAGCCGGCGCACCAGTCGCTCTGGGAGCATTCGCTCAACCCGGCGGCCTGCATAGCTGGTTGGAGACTATTTTTCTGAGTAACCTTGGAACAAGAGATGCCTACTAAGGACGAAATTGACGATCGGCTCAAACAGCTAGCCATAGCTGCCAAAAATCACCAGCCTAAAACTTTAGGGCGACAGAAAGCTGTGACCAGATTAGTGATGGAAATTGAAAAATATAAAATCATTAACTGTCCGCAGAATAAGAATTTTTCCTACGCAATTTATCAGGAAATTTTGCTGGAAGCCAAACAGGAACTGATGTTTCGCATTTCCCGGGAAATTCACAACTACCGACCTGAAAAAGAGGTCAGCCAGTGGGTAAACTTCTTGATAGTTAAATGTTTTCAAGAAACCACCCCTAAAGTTATAGGTAGGAAAGATTTACCAACTGTATACTACGGAGATATGGAACCCGTTTTCAATCAAATGGAAAAGCAGCAGGTCGAACATGAATCTTGTCCAATCGCAGCAGGTCTAATTGAGATGATTGAAGAAGATCCGGGCGATATTTTTCAAAACGAAGTGATGAGAAAGCACGCCCACGTCAACTTTAAATTGTTGCTGGTCAAGAGAGTGATAGAAGATGCAAGCTTGCAGCAAATCTCCGAAGAGTTAGGAGTAAGTATTTCAAGTTTGAGCAGTTTTTACCAGAGGTCTTTGGAGAAATTCACGCCCAGATTCCGAGAATACTTGTAGGACATTCAAAACCCAAAAGCAGAGATGGATCATGAATAACACAGAAGTTGATTTAGTTTTGACAATACCGATCGCCCCAGCAGCCTACCGCAGCGCTCAAACCCTTGCACAGCAACAAAGTGACCGGGGGAAAGCCAAACAGGTTTATCTCAATGCTTTGGCTGTGCACGCAGTCGATTTCTACTTTCAGTGTATGGAAATAGACACTGATTTGGATGCCAGCAATATTTGGAATCCTGCGATCCAGAAATTCATGGATATTGCGGATTTGGATGTCAAAGGTATTGGCAAGCTGGAATGCCGTTGGGTAAGCCCTGGTGAAGAAGGTGTCTCGATTCCGGCAGAAGTGCGATCGGACAGAATCGGTTATGTTGCTGTAGAGATCGGCCAATCTCTCGAAGAGGTGAAGTTGCTGGGATTTGTCAAAAATGGCGATCGAGAAAAAGTTCCACTTAGCGAGTTGGAGTCGATCGACAACCTGCTAGAATACTTAGACGAGCTCAAGCCTGTAAATCTCAGTCAGTGGTTGCACAATATTGTCGGTAGCGGTTGGCATACAGCCCAAACACTGTTCGAGTCAAAACCAGAATTGCAGTTTGCTTTCCGAAGTCCCCAAGTAGTCGAAAAAAGTGCTTCAGCAGATGTACGCGTACCAGTCAAGCGAGGCAAATTACTCAACTTAGAGTGGGGAAAAGAGCAAGTAGCTTTATTTGTGGAATTGATGACAACCGATGAACCAGATATCGATATTTCGGTAGAGGTTTATCCCACAAACGGTCAAACTAACTTGCCCAACGATTTGCAGTTGATGGTGCTGGATGATGAAGGTGAACCTCTGATGCAAGCTAGGGCAAATAAAACAGAAAATTTGCTCTTTGAGTTAAGCGGAGAACCGGGAGAGCATTTTAGTGTCAAGTTGGCTTTGGGCGATTTCAGCGTGACTGAAAATTTTTTGATCTAATTGTCACTTATCAAGAGGGGGTGTGAATTGTGGATAAGTTAATTGTTTTGAAATTAGACGGAGATTGCGAAGAAGGTTTTCGCTGCACCATAAAAATTGGGAAAAATAATCAATTTCCCTCTACGGACTTTACGGAAAGTAAAACATTGCCAGCCAACCCGCAAATAGCAGCTTTTGAAGAAGAACATTGGCGGGAAAAATATCGAGCTATGGGAACAAATTCCCGGCATCACCAGGAAAATTTAGTGCATTTAATTTACCCTTTTTTGCACAAAGATGCCAAAAAAAATACTGCTGTGAAATCGACGGTGGCTAAAGGATTGTCTTTTCGTCGGATAAAACCGAAAAAGATTAATGCAAGAAGTCCTGTGAATGATTGCAAAGAGTCTGGGAAAAAACTTGTGTTGATGCTGAATGATTGGCTCAAGTCTCCTGAATTTGCCAGGGTAGATAGAATAATTGGGGACAATTTAAATCCAGATGAAGAGGCAAGGGTGCTGATTTGCACAAATGACAAACACTTGCACAAACTGCCTTGGAATCAGTGGGATTTGTTTGAAAGATTTCCGAAAGCCGAACCTTCGCTGAGTAAATTAAACTATGTAACACTGGAAAATCCTGGACAACCTATCCGCAAGTCTAAGGTAAGGATTTTAGCAATTCTGGGAAACAGCGCTGGGATTGATATCACGCAAGATAGGAAAATTTTGGAGAATTTGTCTCCCAATGCTGAGGTGAGGTTTCTAGTGGAACCGAAACAGGACGAAATTAACGACGAACTTTGGGAGCAATCTTGGGATATTATATTTTTTGCAGGACACGGGGAAACTGAGGACGATATTGGAAAAATATATATCAATCAAACTGATTTTTTGACAATTAATGAGTTGTGGTGCGGCTTGAGGAAAGCGGTAAAAAATGGTTTGCAACTTGCAATTTTTAACTGTTGCGATGGGTTGGGTTTGGCTAGAAATTTAGATGATTTTCAGATGATTCCGCAAATGATTTTAATGCGGGAGTTTGTGCCGGATTTTGTGGCTCAAGAATTTTTAAAGTGTTTTCTTAAAGAGTTTGTGGATGGCAAGTCTTTGTATGCAGCAGCGGGGGAAGCACGGCGGCGGTTGGAGACTTGGGAAAAGGATTTTCCTTGTGCTAGTTGGTTGCCTGTAATTTGGCAGCATCCGGCAGCGAAGCCTGCGGTTTGGAACGATTTTTTGCTGGCGCCGGATTCGCCTGCTGTGGCCCAGGATTTGACTTTGCTTCCCACGTCTGGGAAAAGACCGCCGGTTAATGTTTTTTCGCGTTTGAAGTCGGTGATTTTGGCGAGTGCGGGCTGTACCCTGGCTGTGATGGGAACGCGCTCTCTGGGGGTTATGGAGGCGCTGGAACTGTCAATGCTCGATCGACTAATGAGCCAGCGCGAACCGGAATTAATCGACAATCGGTTGCTGGTTGTGGAAGTGACAAACAAGGATGCCGAGAAGTACGGCTATCCCCAAACGGATGCTACTTTAGCAAAGGCGATGGACAAATTGCAGCAGTTTAAACCTATAGCAATTGGTTTGAATATGCACCGAAATGTGGCAAGGGAGCCAGGAAGAAAAAATTTAATTTCCCTATTTGATAGCAATCCTAATATTATTACTGTATGCAGTTATGGTTCCAATGATATAAATTACGATCCGCCGCCAGAATTGTCTAAGGCTAAATTAACCAATCAACTTGGTTTTAGCGATTTGACTCCGGATGAATTGCGCCATGAAAAAGGTAGCAGTATTCGCCGTCAATCTCTTTCCTATAAACCAAATCTTTCTAGTTTTACTAACAAGTGTAAAATTCCCACTAGCTTCAGCTTTCTGTTAGCTTTGCGTTTTTTGGAAAATCAAGGAATAAAATCACAGATAAGTAACAATCAAGAGTGGCGAATCGCTGATGTTACATTCAAAAGATTGGCTACTCGTACAGGAGGTTATCAAGATTTAAAGGCGCTAGTAAGTCAAATATTGCTCAACTACCGCGCCAACCCCAAGCCAGCTTTTAAAGTGACGCTTCAAGAAGTATTGGAAGGGAAAATAAACTCTGATTTAGTCAAGGGTAAAATTGTCCTAATTGGTCACACTTCGGAGGTTTCGAGGGAGGATTCTGATACTCCTTACGGTAAAATGTCGGGAGTTTGGATTCACGCTCACATGGTGAGTCAAATCCTCAGCGCTGTAATTGATAAAAGGCCGCTTTTGTGGGTTTTGCCGCAATTGCAAGGGATACAGTGGGGAGATGCTGTTTTTGTGTGGTTGGTGGCTGTGACGGGCGGGCTGTTGGTTTGGCGGGGTCGATCGCTCTTGGTGTTGGCGATCGCTAGCGGTGCTATGATCTGTGTGCTGTACCAAGGTTCTTTGGTAATTTTGACTTTCGGTGGCTGGATGCCTTTGGTTCCGGCGGTTGTGGCTTTAGTTGCGACGGGTGGTATCTTGTTTGTGTACGATCGATCTTAATTAGCCTCGGCGGCTGAAATTTCGGAGAAATGTCGGCGGTTGAAACCGCATCTATACAAGCAAATTCCGAACTCAGAGGGACTGGGAGAGAAGAGAGCTTTTATGTGTAAAATGCAATTGCAGTTAGTTTTGGGTTTAATTTTGGCGATCGATTCTGCGTCAGCGCTGGCAAATCCGGCACATCCAGCTACTGTAGTAGAAAATAATTTGGTCAAAAATCATCGAATTGCGATCGCACAAAACGCCAAACCCCAGAGAAAGCCGGATATAAAAACACCAATCACACCACCAGACAAAAACACGAAACCCGGGGCCGGATCGAAAGTATCAAAAACACCTAACACACCTCCCGATTCTAATACCAAACCTGGTGGACTCGACCCTTCTAAATCATGCAAAAGAACCAATAAGGTAATTGCTCAACCCCTTTAACAAGAAGACAATATAGACATTAGATAAAGGAATGGAAAAACTCCCCGACTTAAAACAACTATCGAGCGAGGCAAAAGAAGCCTTGATAGTAGAGCTATGGGAGAAAATCCAAAAACTCAGCGCAATATTAGACACCTACGAACCAAAACCCGAGCCAGAGCCATCTCCCAAAAAAACTCTTCAAAATTCCAGCACTCCACCTTCCAAAGGATTCAAGCCCAACATTTGTACCGACGCTCTAGTTGAGCAATTACAACGGCAGCTTATTTTGAGAAATAGCGGCAATTGATTCCCCTGCGATCGCAAATCCCGCCTTGATTTCAACACCCTCGATCAAATCCTGTGGCATATTTTTAAAGACTCCAACCCAAAAATAAATCTAACAATCAATACAGTTGAACCTGAAGCAGCGGAAATTCGGGATTGAGATCGAACTCTCACCGTAAATTTTTCAATAATTGCTTTTTATGTCCTATGTCTTTAGGTTGTAAATTAAGTTGCAACAATCAAATTTAACTAGCGCTATCACTGGGAGCAAAGTATGGCAAGCCTCGTGGTAGAGTTCGGCTAAGTCGATATTTTGGGTGGCGACAAGTTGGCGGCGGTATATTTCAGTTTTGGATCGCAAAGTAAATAATTTACACTCTTGAAAGTGGGACGGGCGGGACGCCCATCCCACAAGAACCATCAATAAGTTATTTAATTCTCATTCCTTTGCTGTTGACTTGATTTGCGATCGCACCAACAATTTTCGATCTGATAGGTACTTGTACGGATTACGAAAATAGTGTTAAGGCTACTAATCAAACCAACTTTCTCACTTTTTATACTCATCTTTGTTAATTGTGGCACGGGCGTGTCGCCCGCGAGCCATCGGCAGTTAAAAACTCCAAAATTTATGGTACTTTTTCCGATCGAGCAACTAACTGTGATATATATAACTCACTTTTCCTAATTTATATGTAATAATACTTAATTAGATAAATAATTTTACACTATGCGGTCGATCGCCAATGTTAGCTATCGACAACCCAAACAGAATCGATGCCAAATTAAAAACAACATTTCCAGCTCCCTCAATGAAAATAGCCGCGTGTGGCAGTTAATTGCAGTAAATTCAAGTCAGGGATTGATAAACAGATTGAATTTCCAAATTTACACACGATTTTCATATAAATTGACAAATTTAGCCAAACAAATTAATTCTAAACTGTTAGAATAGCTAACAGTTAGTATTACTGCAATTGCGGTGCAGAGCGAATACCTGTACTGTCTATAAAGCAAATTAGCGATCCGTCCATAATTAAATGCCCGAGTCGCCTATACTTACTTACACCCCCCTGGGAAAAGTAAACTAAAAACCTAAATAAGTCACTGAAGCACCCTCCGAGCAAGTGCAGGAGCTTCACAGAAAGCCTCTGTTGACGCCAAGGTTTTTTTACTCAAACATGAAATTTGATTTGTATGCTGCACCAACCGAGCATCCCTTTTGCTCACGCCACCTTGCTGAGTACAGCAATGGTGGAGATTTTTCAGGGGGAAGAAAGATGAATTTGGAACAATCCTCTACAGGAATAACCCCCGATAGCTGCGCTGCGGCAGTAGTGGAAATCATTCCGCTGATTGTGGGGTCGATTCGAGCCCAAATGCGAAATCAAGGAGAACCCTTTTTATCGATATCTCAGTTTCGCAGTCTCATGTTTCTTTACCGCTATCCAGGTTCTTCTTTATCCAAGTTAGCAGATTATTTGGGGGTAACTCGACCGACTGCTTCTGCAATTTGCGAGCGCTTGGTTCAGGAAAAATTTGTAGACCGCAAAGAACATCCTCAGGAACGGCGAGCGGTGGTGCTGAAACTGACAGAAACTGGTCGTGCGAGGCTCGAAGAAATTCAAGCGCTCACCTGTAGCAATATTTCGCCAATGTTCGAGGATTTGTCTGAGGAGCAGATGGAGAGCGTTTTAGCAGGATTGACGTTACTCAGAGAGGTGTTTGACGGCAAATCTAACGATCGGTAAAACCTCATATACATCTATTTACTGTTTAATCTGTGACATATAGGTTGTAGGGTACGTAGTCCGCACCCTACAGCTTTTTTTGACCTATAGCCCAATACGGTTCATTTAACACTCCTTATACTTGGATATCCCCCTCGCATCCTCGTTAAGAAGCAGCGTGGTTTTATAGTCATCACAAAAATTAGGTACGTAGTTGGGCTTGGGCCCTCTTTATCCATAGGCCTAAAGAGGGCTTAAGCCCAACTACGTACCTTGATTAGGAATAACAATTTAATAACTTAAGCAATGTTTGCTCGTTGCTCGTTACCAGGAAGAGCCTAGTAATGCAGATTCGGAGGCTCTGCTTCCCTTTACCTTGCCGCTTATGGAGATAGAGGATAGTTATTACATAATTTACTTTTTGGCTGAATTTAACAGCTTTGCTAAAACGTTTCGCGTTATCTGCTGAGCTCCGGCATTTAAAACAGGCGATCGCAACTGCGGCGCATTGTAATCGTCTAATCCCCACGCCCACTGCATCGAACCAGTCGCGAATACTTTCGCCCCCGAATCTGCTGTATAAACCGTCATGTCAGCATAGCGAGTCCCGCCGCCGTGAGGGTATGGAGAATGCCCGACCCGAACTATATTTTTCGGAGCATTGCCAAACATTCGATCGACTTCATAACCCAACAGTCCCGGTAACTTGTCGCCCTGTTTTAACTGAGTTTTTTCCAGCAGCCAATCCGGGGCATTTTTATCAATCACAATATCAGAATTAACTTGAAATGTCTCGTACATAACACCTATCAAAGCATCTTCTGGACTTCCGATAGAGTGGTCTCGCCAGCGAGTTGTTACTAAAGAATTAAGTGCTGGCGATTTATTGTAACTTGTTGCTATTTGAGTGCTTTCTAGTTGCTCTGTTCCATAGCTTAATTCCCCAGTATTAGCTATTTTTACTATCGAATTAACGGCGCCTAATTCTTTTTGTAATGCGCCCATAGGGTCTAAATCTGCCATTTCTTTATAAGCAACCACAGTTCGGTTTACTTCCCTAGTAATTCGGCTGGGTTCTAGGCGGATCTGCCAATAGCAAATATTGGAACCAAAAAATCCGATGCTGACGCCTTCATCTCTAGCAGCTTCTATATTTTCTCGCATATCTCGCGACCAGTATTCGTCGTGACCGACGGACAAAAATGCTTTGTGAGACAACAGCAACCGGGAGTTAAAATGCGTGTCAATGTTGGTGGCATAGGTAACATCGTAGCCTTCTTTTTCCAGCCACCTGACCATATTGTATTCCCAACCAGCGCTCGAAGTTCTCCTTTTTGGCTGAAAATTTGTCAGAAATTCCCCCGCACCTACGCCGTAAGCTGCTTTGCGGTTGGGACTCATGGCGTAGGGCCGATTAAACGAAACCTTGTAAGCTTGTTTTGCCATGCTGTTCCAGCGGTAAAGGGATTTGTGACCCCAATTGTTGTACGCTTGGAAAGTGGTAACGCTGGATTGAAATAAAATGTCGGATTTGCGATCGTCATCCCGCACTATAAAGATGATATAACTTTGTTTCCCGCTGATACTGGCAGTGAGTTTAGCTAAATAAATGCCGCTTGTCCAGTCGGAAGGGCGATCGGGAATTCGCAAAATATACGGGTCTTTCCAATCGCATTCTATCAGTCCCGATGCTTCATCTTCTCTCGGCGGAGGCTGTCTGATTCCCTTCCGCACAATTGGGTCATTCATCCGGCGGCCACCGAGTCCATTATACCATCCGGTGCGGAATATTTCTATGCTATAATTCGGTTCTTTAGTGTTGACAAATAACTTAATTTCGCCGCCGAGATTGACGCTGGTCAGAGAGGCATAACCTTCGATTTCTCGCTTCGTAGCAGGATTTTCTAACTCCCAGTCTGGGGTTCCGGGTTTTTGGTTTTCTCGGGCTGTGAGATTGGTGCCGATAGCACTTTTTGCGATATTTGAATAGTCTTGAGAATGTGCTGCGCTGTTAGACAAAAAAGGGGCGGCTAAGCCAAGTGAGAAAGCTTTCAGAAACTCTCGGCGGCGCAATTTCGACAATAGTTTAACTGTCACTGGTTTAAGTCTATGAATTTTAGGTGATAGATTGTACGGTTGGGTTTGGGTGTATCGGGCGTAACAATACTTTACAATAGCCCTGGAAACATCATACCTGAGATAGATTAATTTGCGATCCTCTTCGAGGGCTTCGCCAACGCGCGATCGTCCTACTCCGACTGAGTGATTTGTCTGAATTTTTCTTCACATATAATGTATTAGGTCTTATGATGTATGCCTTATGGCGTATGTCCCATCACCGAACAGTTTTAGATAGAAAAGCCGATTTGAGATGTTTTTAGGTACAAGTCCCCGGAAGCATCCGCGAATCGCCTCTAAAATCTAAAATCTGAAATCTAAAATCGGATGATTTATTTGTGTGAACCAGCTTTATGAGTGAATCAACCAATCCACCGCTATCTCCACCAGTTTCTCGACGAACCGCCCTCAAATTCCTCGGAGTCGGTGCCGCAGGCGGGCTGCTGGGCTACTCTCGATTGTCCAAGCCCGAACCCGCCGTTTTTGTGCAAGATACTCTTGACTTGCCGCGAATGCTGAATAAACCCAAAACCGTTGCAGTTGTCGGCGCAGGATTAGCAGGGCTCGCCTGTGCTTACGAACTGAGTCAGCGGGGTTTCGCCGTGACGCTGTTGGACAAATCGCCCCAACTCGGCGGTAAAATTGCTAGTTGGCCGATACAAGTCGGCAACGAAACCTTTATGATGGAACACGGTTTTCACGGTTTTTTTCCGCAATACTACAACCTCAAAAGTGTGGTCAAAGAACTAGAAATTACCGATAACTTTGTATCTTTAGAATCCTACGCCGTTGTATTTCGAGACGGCAAATACCAACCAGAAGTTTTCCGTCCCAACCATTCAGCTTTCCCCTGGAATATCGTTGATTTGGGGATATCTTCTCCGAATAGGCTCAAGTGGGGAATCAATCTGACAAAACCCGCTCACTGGCAAGTCTTTCGGGAAATCGGCGGTTTTCAAACTCAAAAAAGTTTCGCTCGCCTTGACAATATATCAGTTGCTGACTGGGTAAAAGGTGAATTCCCGCGCGGACTTTACGACTTGTATTTTCTGCCTTTTGCCAAGTCCAGTCTCAACGCTCCCGACGAATTGAGCGTGGGAGAATTAATGCAATTCTTCCACTTTTACTTTTTCGGAAATCCCGAAGGTTTGGCATTCAACGGCACGCGGCAAGATATGGGCACGAGTTTGGTGCAGCCGATTGCCAGATCCATTGAAAGTAAAGGTGGCAAAGTATTGACAGATGTCGCAGTTAGCGGAATTCACTGGGAAAACGGTCAGATTGATTCTTTGACTTATCAGTCTGGAGACGTGCAGAGTAAAGTACCTTTTTGGGTAAAGCGAAACGCGCTGTTAACTGACAGCAACTCTACGGAATATTTCGGCGCTGGCGACAGCGTGTTTGCCGCCGCACCCGGAGGAAAAGAGGCAATTTCTCTGAGCTGTACTCACCAAGGCTGCACGGTTCAGAAACAAAATGACGGTCAATTTCACTGTCCTTGTCATGGGGCAGTTTTTGATGCTGATGGGCGAGTTGTGAGCGGGCCTGCTCAACGGGATTTGCCTCGATTTAAAGTAGTTGATAAAAAATCCGATGAGATACAGTTAGCCACCGCTCCTAATAAGTCGCAACCGCAGAATGCAGGGGAAACATTGAAGGCTGATTATTATGTATTTGCGGCGGATGTTCCGGGGATGCAGCATTTGTTTAGTTTGGCCAGCGGTGAGGTGAATCCGCAGGTGCAGAGCCGAATTGAGGAATTGAAAATAGCCGATCCGTTTGCGGTTGGGCGTTTTTGGTTCGATCGCGATTTTGCCTGGGAACACAGCAATTTTAGTTCGCTTTCCGGCTACAAACTGACTGACAGCATCACACTTTACCACAAAATCCAGGATCAGTTCATCGAGTGGCATCAGAAAACTGGCGGTAGCGTAGTGGAACTGCACGCTTATTGTTACAAGGAGAAGGAATTCCCCAACCAGGAAGTTTTGCTGGCTACTTTTGAGCAAGAATTGTATGAAATTGTACCGGAATTAAAAGCAGCAACTCTGCTGCACCGGGAGTTGGTAAATCAAAAGAATTTCTCGGGCTATCCGCCCGGTAGTTATGCGGAAAGGCCGGAGACTTGCTGCGCTGTTCCCAATCTGTTGTTTGCCGGAGATTGGGTAAAAATGCCTTTTCCTTGCGGTTTAATGGAAAGGGCGGTGAGCAGCGGTTTGTTGGCAGCTAATGCTATTTTATACCAGGAGGGTTTGCAGAGGCGATCGCTCTTGACGGTGAATCCCGAAGGCGTGCTGAAAATCTAAGGTTTGCAGCGGGGCGGATTTTCAATCGTGTCCGCACGAATAAAAACTGGTTCGTAGTGAGGACTTTAGTCCTCAGGAGAAGAAGGACTAAAGTCCTAACTACGAACCTTAAAAAAAACTGGTTCGTAGTGAGGACTTTAGTCCGCATCCATAGAAGGACTAAAGTCCTAACTACGAACCTTTTTATTTTATTTCGAGTTAAATTAGCACACAAAACATTGGTTTATGGCTAAAAGAATCTGGTGGCAAAAACCGCAAATCCGCACCGACGAAGAACAGCAATTGCACCGAAAAGTTAGCTGGCTGGAACTCTTTTTTGACCTGGTATTCGTAGTTATTATTGCCGAATTATCGCACAATTTGGCGATCGATGTTTCTTGGGTAGGCGCGGGTAAATACATCTTGCTATTCTTGCCCGCGTGGTGGGTTTGGATCGGTGCAACTTACTATAATGAGCGGTTTGAGACAGAAGGAATTGAAAATCGATTGTTTACGTTTCTCCTAATTTTGGCTGTAGCGGGATTGGCGGTATTTTCCCACCACGGTTTAGGAGAAACCTCTGTGGGTTTTGCCTTATCTTACGTATTTGCGCGATCGATCGTAACTGTTCTCTGGTGGCGTGCTGGTTACCACGAACCGAGTTTCCGCCCAACTGCGAAACGGTTTGTCATTGGTTCTAGTATTTCGATCGCCTTTTTTATCTTATCCGTTTTCGCACCTCCCCCAACACGTTTTATCTTGTGGGTAATTGGCTTATTTGTAGATATCAATACCCCGATATTTACCCTCAGACACCAATCAAAACTCCCCCAATTTAGCAGTTCCAGACTTCCCGAAAGATACGGACTATTTATGATTATAGTTTTGGGGGAAGCCGTAGTCAGCGTAGTTCAAGGATTAGCCGCCAAAGAACACTTTGAATTCGCCCATGCCATCACTGGAATTCTGGGAATGACGCTGATTTTCGGTATATGGTGGATATACTTTGATTTTGTCGCTCGCAGGCCTCCAAAACCTGCAACTGGTTGGGTATTTGCTTGGGGATATTTGCATATGCCGCTGGTAATGTCGGTGACGGCAACGGCGGCAGGAATCAACAATGTAATTGCCTCGAAAGCAACAGTGCTGCCTTTGAACGTGCGGTGCTTAATTTGTGGTTCTTTAGCGATTTCTTTAGCTGTGATTGCTCTACTAGAAACCACTTTGCGCCGAGATGAGGACGAACCCGCTCACCCGATATGGAGTCCTGCCTTAAAGTTAGCTGCGGCGGTTGTGACACTAATTGTAGGTCTTTTCGGAGGATTAGGAGCGATCGCTCTCCTGAGTTTGTTGGTAATATTACTAGCAATTCAGATGAGTTACGGTTTGTGGGTGTGGTTTCGCTGAGGAGAAAAGTCAGAGCTTGGGAACAAAAAAACATCCGCGTGGCTTTGGGTGCATCTGCGGGTAAAATGTTGAATGAGTATAAAGCAAGAATAGATGCTGAAGAGTAACTGGAAAATTCCCAATAAATCTGTAACGTTTGATGATTTTGCAACAGAATACGATTTCGCTGCCACCTTGGAAAGCCAGAACGATTTTTTTACTAAAAATCTGTCTTCCAACAAAGGTACAGCATTAGATATTGGCTGCGGTTCTGGCATTCTGGCTTGGGAATTAGCTAAGTATTACGAGCGTGTAGTGGCGGTAGATTTATCAGCAAAAATGCTGGCTATTGCTAGTCAAAAACGCTCAGCCCCCAATATCGAATACATCCAAATGGATGCCAGTCAATTAGCGCTCGATCGCCAATTTGATTTAATAGTTAGTGCCACCACTTTTCACCACCTACCCAACCTACCCGTCGCCCTCTCAGGCATTAAGAACTTGTTAAATCGGCAGGGTAAAATTGTCTTTTTAGATAATGTCTCAGAAGTCGAAACACCAGCCACCCTCGGCTACATTATAGGTGCAATTAGAGATTTTATTCCCGATTGTTCTAAATACGGATTTCGCGATGCTTCAAGATTGTTGAAATTTAGATTGTCGCCAAGCTGGTTGAAGCATTTAGCGAGCGACAGGTATTTGTCAGAAGGGAGATTTAAAAGAATTTACGGCCGTTGCTTTCCCGGCTGTTATTTTGTAAGATTGGGTTGTTCTATGGGCGTAATTTGGGAAAATTTGTAATGCAAAATAATGCGATCGAATCGATATCTGCAAGGGGAGAAAAAACTCACATCCGCGAGTTGGGCATTAATTTGGAGCAATGGTATGCAGTCGCCCGCAGCACAGAGGTACAGAGTCAGCCCCTAGCTGTGATATTGTGGCATCGGGCGATCGCACTTTTCCGCGACAGTACAGGCAAAATCAACGCCTTAGAAGACAGGTGCCCGCACCGACAAGTTAAACTCAGCCACGGCAAAGTTAAAGGCGATTTAATCGAATGCGCTTACCACGGATGGCGATTAAATGCAAGCGGAGAATGCGCCGAAGTCGATTATTTAGCAGAAAACCAAAAGCTACCTAACTGCAAAATTCGCTCCTATCCAGTCAAGGAGCAAAACGGTTTTATCTGGCTGTTTCCCGGCGACAAAACCCAAGCCGAAAAAATAGATTTATTGGATTTGCCCGAGTGGGAACATCTCAATTATATTGCCACAGTCTCAGTCATCGACTGTCAGGCACACTATTCATTTTTAATTGAAAATTTGATGGATATGTACCACGGACACTTGCACGATGATTGGCAAGCTTGGGCAAATCCGGTATTAGATAGTTTAGCAGAAGACGAGCATCAAGTAACAGCTCGCTATCAAGCACAAAGTTATTACAAAATAGATAAAATTTGGTCAATTTCCCAGTTATTTTTTAAGTCTCTGCGCCGACTGCACCCGGAACCGCTTGACGTGAGTTATGTTTACCCGCACTGGGTTTCAACATTGGGAAGCGACTTTAAGATTTACTGCTTGGTTTGCCCGGTAAGCGAGACAGCAACTCGCGCTTATTTAGTTCATTTTACCTCATTAAATGCGTTTTGGCGGCTGCACAAATTGCCTGTGTGGTTTCGCAAGTTTATCAAAGATAGCTGTTTCGGTGCCGCTCAAAAGTTATTAGATGGTTTGGTGCGGCAGGATGTGTTAATGATTGAGGAAGAACAGCAGGCTTTTTTGCAGAATTCGGAAAGAAAGAGTTACGAATTAAATCGGGCGTTGGGTAGCGTGCAAAAGTTGATGAGAAGTCAGGCGGAAAAAGAGTGATTCAGCCGCAGATTGACATCTGCGGCGCGACGAATGGAACCAGCCTGCACAGGCTAAGTTGAGAGTTCGCCTTTCCAAGCTTGAGCATGGTATTCTAGCAACAGGGAAAATTGACTTTCGGGAAGCAATTACCAACCATACCTAACACAGGAACCAAGCATGAACCGTGTCAGCATCAAGGGTGAACAACATCCGATTAAAAAAATCTTTAGCGATGACTTTATGTTCACCATTCCCCTCTACCAGCGTCCCTATGCTTGGACAAAGGAGGAAGCTGGGGAACTGCTGGAAGACCTGCTAACATTCTTGGGAGATGGTAACGAGACGATTGATGAACTCAACCCCTACTTTCTAGGCAGCATAGTTTTGATTAAATCGGAGCAGCCAGCCGCTGAAATTGTAGATGGTCAGCAACGTCTAACGACTCTCACCATACTACTAGCTGCTCTCAGGGCATCATTGCCAACAGAACACGCCAATGACTTGACCACTTTTCTATACCAAAGAGGCAGCTTGATTGCGGGTACTCCTAATCGTTACCGTTTGACTTTGCGCGAGCGAGATGCAGACTTTTTCAAGGAATATATTCAAAATGAAGGTGGTATTAACAAGCTCAAAGAGTTGAACAGTGTTGAGCTGATGGATAGTCAGAAGCTGATTAAAGAAAATGCACATTTATTCTTGCAACGTTTCCATGCAATAGGCGAACATTGCTGTATACGCCTTGCCCAGTTCATCATTACTCAGTGCTTCTTAGTAGTGGTTTCTACGCCTGACTTTGACTCTGCATATCGGATATTCTCTGTGTTGAACAATAGGGGATTAGATCTTTCTGTAACTGATATCTTGAAAGCTGACATTATCGGAAAAATACCCGAAAGTCAACAAGAAAAATATACTAAAAAGTGGGAAGATACCGAGGAGAATCTGGGACGCGAGTTATTCAAAGATTTGTTTTCTCATATTCGCATGATTAAGGAAAAGAAAAAACTTAGCAAGAGTATCCTTAAAGAGTTTCAAGAAAACATCAATCCTGCGGCTGGGCCTCAGCAATTCATTGATGAAATTTTAGCTCCTTATGCTAAGGCTTTTTCGGACATTTACAACTTAACCTATGAAAGCGAGGCGCGTGCACAGGAAATTAATCAACTATTTAAATGGTTAAACAAAATTGATAATTTTGACTGGGTACCACCTGCCATTCTCTACCTATCTCGCAACCGTAACCGTAATAACCCCGATAATTTGCTGCGTTTCTTTAGAGATTTAGACCGCCTTGCCGCAGGTTTAATGATTGTCCGCGCCAATATCAATGAGCGCATAGAACGTTACAGCAGATTGCTTACTGCTATTGAGCAAGAGGAAGATTTATTCAATTCCTATTCACCGCTCCAGTTTACTCCTGAAGAGTCAAACAATATCCTTAGAGTCCTCGATAGTGACCTTTACCTAATGCAAAAAATTCGTCGTTATGTTTTGGTGCGCTTAGATGCTGCTCTGTCAGAAGGTGAAGCATCTTACAACTTCTCCAACATTACTGTCGAGCACGTACTTCCCCAAAATCTAGGTGCTAATAGTGAGTGGATGAAGTGGTTTGCTAATCAGCAAGAGCACGCTCAATATGTACATCGTCTTGGCAACTTAGTTTTACTATCTTGTGCGAAAAACACTCTGGCACAAAATTATGATTTTGATGTAAAAAAACAGAAGTATTTCACCACTAAAACAGGTGTTTCACCCTTTGCACTTACTACCCAAGTGCTGCGGGAACAGGAATGGACGCCAGAAGTAATCGCTCGACGACAGAAAGAGCAGATTAATGTTCTCAAGAATCTTTGGCGCTTATAGGATAATTGAATTGGATATCAAATTGCTATTATCTGTCCATCAGCACAAAAGCCAGAGCTAAAATTAACAATCAAACCAGAAATTGCTTCGGGTGCATCTGGCGCAAGGAAGAGGGCGAAGCATGACCGCATATAAGTTATTAGTTATCATCTCCTATTTTCTGCGGTCATGCTTCGCCCCTACGCATATATTCGCTTGCATTGAGATGCACCCATTGCTTCAAGATTGAAAGCTAAAATCAAAGGAAAAGTTACTCATCCATAAATTAAAATAGAACCCTGTTGTTGGGTTCTCTTCTTGTTCTTGCGAACGAAACATGAAAAAAATTGGCGCGGCCTACACTGCTCTATCGAACAGTTCGGTCGTACATTACTGATTATAGCTTGCTTCTTAGCAGAAGGCAACCCATATTTCTAACTTGCCCGAAGGCTACACAGCCCAAAACCTACATCTGATGGCTCGATAGGATTGGTTACACCTCTGCTAAAAAATCGCAATTCATCTGCGTTAATCTGCCGTTATCTGCGGTCAAAAAAATCGATATCCCGCAGCACAAACCTTACTTTTTAGGCCGCTGCTGCTGGTAAACGCTGACAACTTTGTCCGCATAAGTAGCAGTGGCGCCACTTTTGCAAGCTGCGGAGTCCCCTGTCATCCACCAGCAAGCGGCGCGGCGGATAGCGGTTAATTCATTGTTGCTGCTAGCTTTGTATTCGTCGCGCAGCAAATCGCCGACGATACAGGTAACAATTGTTTTGGCTTTTGTGGCGTCGGCTTCAAATTGTTGCGGTGTTAAATCTTGTTTGGTACAGAATTTTGCCCAGCGGGAAATATTACCCGGCAAAACTTGCCACTGACTGTACATTCCGTCATTTGCGGTTTGCGGCGGGGCGGCTTGTCGCAGCGCTTCTACGAGGGCGGAAACTTGCGCGTCGGTGACTGCGGCTGCGGCTGGAAGTGTTTGGAATCCGAGACTCACGATTAGGCTGCTGAGTAGTAGATTGGTTTTTGCGATCGATTTAAAGTTCATTTACAACTCCCTGTTTTAATCAAAGTTTCCTGCACAAGGTTTACCTGAAAGGCGATCTCATGCCTCTGTCTTAAGTATGATTTGCTTGGGGAAGGCGGTGGCGATTCCCTACGGGATAGCTACGCTTCACAGCCTTATTATAGAAATTGGCAAAGAATTAGGATAAAATTGTGGAAGTACAACCCAGGGAAATTACAAGTTACGGTACATCAGATGGCAAATTTCCTTTCGACGAGTGGCTTGATTCCGTTCGCGATCGGAATGTCAGATTTAGAATCAAGTCTAGGCTTGACCGAGTTCAACAAGGCAATCTCGGAGATATCAAGTCAGTAGGAGAAGGAGTTTTTGAACTCAGAATTAATTATGGCCCGGGCTACCGCGTCTACTTCGGACAAGTTGGGTTGACAGTGGTGGTCATCCTGGTAGCCGGAGATAAAAGCACTCAAGAACAAGATATTCGACAAGCCATAGCATACTGGAAAGATTATGAAAGACGTGAAAGCACCGACAAGTCATAGCTACCGCGAGTACCTCATTGAATCTCTCAAAGAGGCTGAAGAAGCTGCTGGTTACATCGGGGCTATTTTGGAAGAAAAAGATCCTGAACCCGCACTTTTGAGAAATGCCATCAGAAATGTGATTGAGGCTCGAATCAGGATGAATGCTCTTTCTGAGTCAGCAAAAGAAGTTCACGAAAAACTCGACAAGATGCTGACTGAAAGCGGCGGTTCTGAAATTTACAGTTTGGTAGAATTGCTTGAAGCTTTAGGGTTTAAACTAGAAATTACGATCGCAAATATTGAGTTGCCGGCCGAGTCGGAATCAACAACTTTTGTGGAATCAGAATTATGCCCGGAACCAGCAAATTTATAACCAGTTGGAAGTCGATCGCATTCTGTGCATCGGTCAAGGCGGGTTTATAGATATTGTGAATGTGAATCAAAGATTTTTTGTGAATCCGCCCCTACAAATATGGTCGTTAATTCACCGAGAATCATATCACCGCTCTATCGCAAAATCTAATAGTCGGTGAGCCATTTCTAGCTTGCTGCAAGGTGCAATTTCTACTTGCTTCCCGGCGGTATTAATTAATATTGCTTGATTGGTATTGCTGCCGAAACCAGCACCTATTTTATCGATCGGGTTTGCGGCAATTACATCCAGCTTCTTAGCCCGCAATTTCTCCACCGCAGGCTTGACAATATCCCCAGTTTGTGCTGCAAAGCCGATGAGTTTTTGGTGTGGCTGCTTCAAGTTCCCCAACTCTGCCACAATATCGGCTACAGGCGCTAACGGTAAAGAATTGGGGAGCGATCGCTTTGGCAATTTCTGATTACTGCGATCGACTGGTTTGACATCCGCCACCGCCGCCGCCATCACCGTCAAATCGGCATCGTGAAAGCATTCTAGCATCGCCTGTCGCATTTCTTGGGCGCTGGTAACTGCGATCGCCCGTACACCAGACAGCGACAATTCCCCAGTTATGCTGTGTACCAGCGTCACAGCCGCGCCGCGATGCAGTGCAGCTTGCGCCAAAGCTATGCCCATTTTGCCCGTGGAAGGATTGCCGATAAACCGCACCGGATCGAGGTGTTCTCGGGTTCCTCCCGCACTGATTAACACCCGCTTGCCCGCTAAATCTCGATCGCCCTTGGTATACAACAGCGACTCAATATGAGGCAAAATCTCATTAGGTTCAGCCATCCGGCCAACACCCGCGCGATCGCACGCCAGCATTCCCGCCCCCGGATTCGCCGCATGATAGCGCCGATAAGTCAACACTTCCCGCCAATTCCGCTGCACCGCCGGCTGTTCCCACATATCAGTATTCATCGCCGGCGCCAGCAAAATTGGGCAAGTAGAAGCTAAGACAGTATTAGTCAACAAATTATCAGCAAAACCCCCCGCCAACTTAGCCAAAGTATTAGCAGTCAGGGGAGCAATTACAAAAACTTCCGCCCATTCTCCCAGTTGAATATGCAGCGGGCGGCCGTGATTTGCTTGCCAAAAATCCCGATCTGTAAAAGCAGGATGGCGGGAAAGAGTAGCAAAAGTTAAAGGCGTAACAAACTCCCCGGCCGCATCAGTAAGAATCACTTTAACTTCAGCTCCAGCCTTCGCTAAAGTTGAAACTACTTCACAAACTTTGTAAGCGGCAATCCCGCCACTAACGCCGATTAAAATTCGTCTACCTTTCACCATAGGATTTTATATTTTAGATAGGGAGCATCTCAGTTTTGCATATAGTGCGAGCGTCCCCGCTCGCGAGTATTATACTGCTCGCGAGCGGGGACGCTCGCACTATAATGAAAAATGCTTTTTTCAAAAATGAGATGATCCCTTTAGATAAAAAACGACTTACTTATAATATTATTTGGATATAAGATTGGTTGGTAGTGAGGACTTTAGTCCGCATCCATGAAGGACTAAAGTCCTCACTACCAACCTTGTTTCATATTTCAATAAAAAAGAATCAAGAAAGAAGTTGAGATGAAAACAGACAAAAATCCATAACTCATCTGTTCAATCCGCAACAAAATATGCTGCTAACTTCTTCCTCAATCCCGTCGAAATTTTGAGCTAGATTTTTAAGCCTATGCTTCGTCGTAGGCTTCCATATCCAGAAGGTGGAGATAGGGTTCAACCATCTCCGGCCGCTGAAAGGCAAGCGATCGCAACAAATGCCAATCATTCAATCCCTCAAAAGGATCTGTATAATCGTCAACTTCCAAACGGACAGCCAATTCTGCCACGTCCTCAGAAGTAAGTACAGCAATATCGCGCGATGCTTTGGTTAAAGTTTTCATTTTTTGACCCTGCCCGAGACTTCCGCCATACTATATCCTAAGCCTTTAATCAGATTTAGACACAGTTTCTACAACAAAACTTCGCATTACATCTACAACTTCCGGCAGAATCTCGTGTCCCATGTTAAATTCTCGATACTGCACGGGTGCTCCCCAAGCAGTCAAACTCTCGCGCGATCGCACCGCAGCACTAACGGGCACAATATTATCTTGAGTACCGTGCACGATCGAAACAGGCGGCAAAGCACTCCCAGCAACGGGCGAAATCGACGAGTGCAAATAACCGCTCAGACAAATTAAACCAGCTACGGGCAAAGTCAAACCCACATCCAGAGTCATCGCTCCGCCTTGAGAAAAGCCTCCTAAAATCGTGCGAGACAAAGGCACGCCCGTGCTGCTTTCCAAAGACAGCAATAATTCCTTCAGCAATTCCCTGCTTTCTACCAATCCCTCAGCATCTTTGTTTGCCAAGTCATACCACATTTTGCCACCCATTACCTGGGGATGGGGAAACGGAGCATCGGGAAACACAAACTGATAATCCGGCAAATTGAAAGCCGGTGCTAACGCAGTCAAATCCCGAGCATTAGCACCCCATCCGTGCAAAGCGACAATTAAAGCGACTGGTTTGCGATCGGTGGTTGGCGGAATGCTAATAAATTGTAAAGACATCGTAATTAGTAATTGGTAATCAGACCTTACTACAATGATAAATTGTCGCGGCGCGTAAAATCCCAGATATTTGTTTTCGGTAATATTTAAATGTAAATTAGGATGTGCTTGCTAATATCGTTTCCGGTTGCATCGGTATTGTTTAAACTGTCAACTGTCAATTAAGGATCGCAAATTAAATAATTTATACATATTTGTGGGATGGGCGTCCCGCCCGTCTAGAAAGAACGGGTTCTCCCGCCCATCCCACAATAACAATAAAAATTGTAAGTTATTTAATTCTCATTCCTAAGAGGGCCCGCACTCTTGGCACCGCCATATAACTGTCAACTGTCAACTGTCAACTGTCAACTGTCAACTGACGCGTACCGCTGATGAAATATTAGCAACTGATTGCTCGGGCTGTTGCCGCACGGGTACCTCAATCCAGAATTCAGTTCCCTCTCCCGGAGCCGATACGCACCTGAGCGAACCTTGATGTTTTTCCACTATTTGATAGCTAATCGACAATCCCAATCCGGTACCTTTGCCTACAGGTTTGGTAGTAAAAAATGGCTCAAACAAACGTTGTTTTACCTTCTCCGTCATGCCCGCTCCATTGTCCGCGATCCGCACGCACGCACAATTATAACTTAAAAGTTCAGTGCGAATCACAATGGTAGGTAAACAAGGCGACTCTGAGGAAGATTTTGCGATTAAATGTTTATTTTTTGCGCCGTCATACAAAACATCAATCGCATTGCTTAAAATATTCATGAATACCTGATTTAATTGTCCTGCCCAGCACTCCACCAAGGGCAATTTGCCGTATTCTTTGATAATTTTAATGCCGGGAAAATCACCGTTAGCTTTTAGCCTACCGTCCAAAATCATCAAGGTACTGTCAAGGCCTTCGTGAAGATCGACCGACTTCATTTCAGCTTCATCCAAACGCGAAAAATTTCGCAGAGAAAGCACAATCTGGCGGATGCGTTCGGCTCCTACATTCATCGATTTTAGGAGTTTAGGCAAGTCTTCACTAATGAATTCCAAATCGATCTCTTGTAGTTTTCCTTGTACTTCTGGCGTTGGGTTGGGATATTGCTGCTGGTATATTTTCACAAGTTCCAGCAAGTTTTGAGTATATTCGCCTGTATGGCTCAGGTTGCCAGAAATAAAGCAGACAGGATTGTTAATTTCGTGAGCGACTCCAGCCACCAACTGCCCCAAGCTGGACATTTTTTCAGTTTGGATTAGTTTTAATTGCGCTGACTGTAAATTTGTCAGTGCCGTTTCTAGTTCAGCGGTGCGCTCTTTTAGTTGAATTGTACGATCGCGCACTTGGTGTTCTACTTTGGCTGTACGTCCTAGAGACATCAACAGGTAAGCCGTCAAGCTGCCACTCATCAAAAGCCCGATCGCGCCAATTGCCAGCGAACCCTCATGGGCGCTCAGACTATCGTACCCCTTTCCCGGCAAAACTAGCAGCATCCACTGGCGGTCTGCTACGTTGAATGTGCGAGTGCAAGCACTCTTATTTTCACAGATAGGTTGCCGGAGATTAGTTAACTCTGGATGTTCTAGTTGTGGATTATCTATAAACTGCTTGGTTTGCGAGTCGTAGCGCATCAAAAACCGTTCTTTTTCTGTGGCGGAGTTGTCATAGAGATAAAAATTTATGTGGTCTAAATTCAGTGATTCTAAATAAAAATTGACCATATTGGTAATCTGAAACACACCTGAAATCACTCCCCTGAGGTTTTCGCGGCTGTTTGCCGAGTTATCTGGAGAACTTGCGCGGCCAGGTACTGGCAGAAATAGTTGCACTCCAGGTCTATCGTTCTTAATTAATTTAATCTTCCCCGAAGCAGCTATTTTCCCGGTATTCACCGACTTCTCTAAAGCTGCTTTGCGTTCGGGATTGGAAGCCAGATCGAAACCCAGTGATTTTGTATCTGCTTCCAGGGCTTCTCTGTACGTGACAGGAAAATATTCCGATCGCGCTTTTACTGGTACAGGCTTTTTGTCAGCATCTCGCTCGTAGATTTGAAATGCCCGAAAACCTTCGGCTCGAATTGTCTGTTCGTAAGCTGCTTTGTCCGCAGCCGGGACGCGCAAAACCCAGTTTACAGAAAAGACAGCAGCATTTCGGGACAGTGCCGGTTGAACGAATTCCCTCAAATCTTGTCTGCTAACTTCAGCAGATGCGCTGTAGAATGCTTGAATTGAGTACAGAAAATCTAAGTTTTTGTTGATGCTTTGCTGTAAAGTCGCATTCAGGCGATCGGCTTGCTGATGAAATTCTGCTGCCATCCGCTGATTTTCCCAATTCCAGACAACGGCAGCCGCTATCAATGACAAGCCGGCACCCGTGCAAAGAGTCAACGCTGCTGGAATGTAGCGGCGATACGACTGTAAATTTTTCGTCAGTGAATTAAACCAATTGCTCGCAACATTCATATTTCCAGAGTTTTTGGCACCGGAGTGCGATTCGTTTAAATAGTTCTGAATTTCCTTGATAACACGATCGACAGCGCAGAAACAAGATTGTGTCAAAACTTAAGATCGCACAAATATGAATTTATCTTCATAAAGTTCGGTTTCTACGAAAATATTAGTTTGGTAACGACAATATAACAATTACTTTACCTCAGTATAGTGCGCCGAATGCACCTTACACAAGTAGCAATTCGCACTTGATTGTTAAATTTGAGTGGGCGCTACACACCTTGCCTAAATAGCAATTTGCACTTAACCGTCAACACGAAGGTGCGCTTATTACTTTGTGCGAGTAACAATTCGCACCTTTGTGTTGATTTAATTGTATGCAACCCACACCTTACTCAAGTAGCAATTTGCACCTTACAAAATAGTCCCAATTTCCTTCAAATACACCCGAGTAAACGGTTCCCCATCCTCCAGACTGTACTGTTCGATCAAACCTTGGCGGCGGATAGAAATACTATTGCCTTCCCGCACCACCACAGTATCATCATCAGTGCTTTCCCTGAGCAAAATCATCTCTGTTTCCCCCGGATTATCCAGCACCACCATATTACTGCCCTGATAAAACATTCCCTCAGCTTCCAAAACATTTTCGGGATATTCAGCAATCAACAAATCGAGTTTAGGATTTCGCAGCAAAGTTTGCACATTAAGATTGTAATTTTTATGCAAAACCTTTTCAGAACGGTTGACAAAAAGTCCAGTGCGACAAACAGCACCGATTGTCCAATCAGGATGTTGCAACAGAATGTGGTCAATTGTTTCTTGCAGTTCGTGTACCGAAATTCGGTTGAACGTAATAATCGGAATTCTGGCTGACTTTCCAGAATCAAAGAAAGTATCAATAATATGTGAAGGCACATCAACCCCTTCTCCGACAGCCGGGTTGAGGTGCATAAAAATTCCCGGCGCGGCATTGATTTCGATAATCCCAAAATTCCCGGTTTTCCAAGATTTGGCGAGAGTTTCTGTGACAACATCAATCCCCAAACAAGTTAACCGAAAATGCAGGGCGATATCTTGAGCTAAAACAATGTTATCCGGGTGAATGGTGCGGGTAGCATCGATGCTGACGCCGCCTGCGGAAAGATTGGCTACTTTGCGAAGAGATACAGTGCGATCGCGCTCTACGACACTATCCAATGACAGCCCTTGTTCTTCCAGGTACATTTCCATCGCTTCGTC
Organism: Microcoleus sp. PH2017_24_DOB_U_A; assembly: GCF_020738205.1. NCBI lineage: Bacteria > Bacillati > Cyanobacteriota > Cyanophyceae > Oscillatoriales > Microcoleaceae > Microcoleus > Microcoleus sp. PH2017_24_DOB_U_A. Next base: position 1,117 of record NZ_JAEQCT010000019.1, on the reverse strand, counting down.
GGACTGAATTTTGCTCATCGCCGAAGTTGGCGTGTCCAAGCGTTCTGTTTTGCGGTTTTCGCGGCGGATCAATTCCCGAATAGTTGAGTCGCCGTCCCCTGTTACCCAAGCGGGCCGACGTTCAGTTGCAGAAACAAACTTGCCGTCAACGCACAGCAGCCTAAAATCCGCTCCTTTGATGCTATTTTCCACAATAACTCGCACGGGCCATGTTTCGGGAATTGCGTTGACTGCTCTTTTAAAAGCCGCCTGCAATTCTTCTGCATCTCGGATATCTGCGGTGACGCCAATTCCTTTATGACCGACTACTGGTTTGATAGCAACTGGGTAGCCAATTTCTCTCGCAACTCCCAGAGCTCCGTTTTCTGTGGAGACGATATCGCCTTTGGGAACTGGAAATCCTAAGGTAGCAAGAAAAGCTTTACAATCGTCTTTGCGCGTGGTAAAATCCGAGTCTAAATGGCTGTCGGAATCAAAAGTTGTGGCAGAGCCACGCACCAGTTTTTTACCGTAACCGTATTGCATCAATCCTTCATCCCACAAATAAAATGTGGGAATGCCTTTTTGGGATGCCGATCGCATTAATGAATAAACTGTCGGGCCTCCGTAAACAGACTGGCGGAACATATTTTGCAGCGCGCCAATTTGTGCTTCTAGGGGGAAATCTTGATTTTGATTGATGGCTTCAAACCAATCCCAAACAGCGTAAACTACGGCTCTGGCGCTGCGGGCGTGAATTGCTTCTATGCTGATTCTGCTAAAGTGAGAAAATGGTTTGACGTTCCAGTGTTGGAAGTGCAAACCCATGTCGAGTTTTGCTACTTCTGAGGCGGTGCGGCCGAACAGTTGGGCGTGGTTCGTGAAGGTTTCGCCTAGTAGTTGCGGGTAGCGATCGCCAATAATTTCATGATAATGTGCGATCGGCTGTGGTGCGATCGCCTCCGTCACCGCAAAATCGAAAACTAAAGCCGCTGTTTCTAAATAAGGGTTTGGCCCGATGTAATGTTTGAAGTTGAAAATATCTAGGACTTACGCATTGACAAAATCACAAAATAGTGCATTGATAAATATGAGTGGTCTACTTTCCAGGTATTTGACAATGAGAAAAACTACCAAA